>JAMWZF010000555.1 GCA_024304875.1 Paracoccaceae bacterium | reverse complement strand
CCTGCACCCCCGGCAGCGAGGCGAGGTGCCGCCGGTGCAGCCGGGCGAAATCGTCGGTGTCCTCGGCCACCACCTTGAGCAGGTAATCCGCCGACCCCGCCATGAGGTGGCACTCCAGCACCTCGGGCACCTTCGCCACCGCCGCCTCGAAGGCGTCGAGGATGTCGTCGGCCTGGCCCGACAGCGTGATCTCGACGAAGACGAGGGTCTGGCAGGCGACCTTTCGCGGGTTCAGGAGCGCGACGTAACCGTCGATGATGCCCTCGGCCTCGAGCCTGCGGACCCGCCGGTGGCAGGCGGAGGGCGAGAGGTTCACCTTCTCCGAGAGGTCGGCATGGCTGATCCGTCCGTGGGTCTGCAGCACCTCCAGCAGGCGACGGTCGAACTGGTCGAGGCCTGGCGTATCGGTCATCACTTTCTCCCGCGTCTGGCCGCTCTTGCGCACGATATTGCAGAGGCTGCGGGCCTACCACGGCGAAATGACGAAGATATTGCGCGACGGGCGGGCCATTCTTGATCCAGACATCAGGAGGAGACGTCATGCACATCGGCTGCCCGAGGGAGATCAAACCGCAGGAATTCCGGGTCGGCCTGACCCCCGCCGCCGCGGCCGAGGCCGTCGCTCACGGACACGAGGTGAGCGTCGAGACCGGGGCCGGGCTCGGCGCGGGGTTCGCCGATGCCGAATACGCGGCCGCGGGCGCCGCGATCCTGCCGGAGGCCGCCGCGGTCTTTGCCGCGGCCGACCTCGTCGTGAAGGTGAAGGAGCCGCAGGCGTCCGAGCGGACGATGCTGCGCGAGGGGCAGGTCCTGTTCACCTACCTGCACCTCGCCCCCGACCTGGAGCAGACCCGCGACCTGCTCGCCTCCGGCGTCACCGCCATCGCCTACGAGACGATCACGGCGCCGGGCGGCGGGCTGCCCCTGCTGGCCCCGATGTCCGAGGTCGCGGGCAAGCTGGCGCCGCAGATGGGGTCCTGGACGTTGCAGAAGGCCAACGGCGGCCGCGGCGTGCTGATGGGCGGCGTGCCGGGGGTGCTGCCGGCAGAGGTCACCGTGATCGGCGGCGGCGTTGTCGGCACCCATGCGGCGCGGGTCGCGGCGGGAATGGGCGCGCAGGTGACCGTCCTCGACCGGTCGCTGCCGCGGCTGCGCCAGCTGGACGAGGCTTTCGGCGGACTGTTCCGCACCCGCTTTGCCAGCGCCGCTCATATCGCCGAGCAGATCGCGAGCGCCGACATGGTGATCGGCGCGGTTCTGGTGCCGGGGGCGGCGGCGCCCAAGCTGGTCCGGCGTGACCAACTGGCGTCGATGAAGCCCGGCGCGGTCCTGGTGGACGTCGCCATCGACCAGGGTGGCTGTTTCGAGACCTCCCGCGCGACCACCCACGCCGACCCGGTCTACGAGGTGGACGGGGTGCTACATTACTGCGTGGCGAACATGCCGGGCGCGGTGCCGCGGACCTCGACCATCGCGCTGGGCAACGCGACGCTGCCCTACCTGATGACGCTGGCGGACAAGGGCTGGCGCGGGGCGCTGGCGGAGGATAGGCACCTCGCGGCGGGGCTGAACGTGCAGGGCGGGACGCTGACGAACGCGGCGGTGGGAGCGGCGCTGGGGATCGAGGCCGTGACGCCGGAGAGCCTGCTCCAGGGCTCTCCGGGATGACGCGCCGGGCTGTGTTCACGACGTCAGAACGCTAGGGTCAGGACCCATTGATTGGAATATGGAGCCGTGATTCACTGCTGG
>JAMWZF010000554.1 GCA_024304875.1 Paracoccaceae bacterium | reverse complement strand
CGGTGGGCGGCCGCGCCGGCCAGAAAGGCGATGCGGCCGCCGGCGAGCGTGGCCTCGATCTGGCGGGTCGCCTTGTTCACCACGACAAGGTCGGCGCGCCTGCCGGGGGCGAGGACGCCCCGGTCGGTCAGCTTGAGGATCTCGGCCGGCCGGGCCGAGATCATCGCCCAGGCGGCGGGCAGGTCCATGACACCCTCGTCCACCAGCGCGAAGGCGGCCCGGCGCAGGGCTGAGGCGCCGTCATCGCCGGACAGGGCGTCGCACTTGCCCGCCCGGACAAGGGCAACGGTCGACAGCCGACCGCCCCGGTCGGCGCCACGCGTGACATCGGCGGCCCCCATCACGACCGGATCGCCCACGGCCCGGGCCACGCTGGCGGCCTGGAACGAGGTCGGGCAGGCGCAGACCCTCGCGCCCAGCATCGAGAAGGTCTCGCGCGTCTCGCCGTCGGGGTCGCCCAGACTGCCGTAGGTCACACCGAGGCTGTCAAAGGCTTCCGACAGGCGGCAGAGCCTGCGCGGCACCTCGCGGGCCCTCCCCCGCGCCTGCAGAACGAGGTGCCAGTGGTCTTCGGCGCTGCGCCCATGACGGGCTGCCCGCGCGGCGAACTGCGAGGGCGCCACCTCGCGCATCAGCATCGCCTCGCCCAGCAGGTTGCTGAAGACGACGTAATCGACCCGATGCCGGCGCACCGCCGCAAGCAGGCGGTCGGCGCTGTCGTGTTCGTGGGTCTCGTAGGCCAGCCGGACGCGCAGGTCGGTCAGCGCCTCGGGGCGGAAGCGGCCCAGGGCCTCGAGCAGGACCTCGGCGCACTCCGGACCCTCATACCCGCCCTCCCAGGACCAGCCCTGCGCCAGCCAGGCGGTCGTGATGCCCGCCGCCGCCGCCGCGCGGTCGGCCGCTGCGAGAGCGTCGCACAGCGGCGCGCCGGTCAGGTGCCGCTCGACGCCGCAGCCGCCCAGATCCACGATCCCCGGCAGGACCCAGTAGCCTGTCAGGTCCACGGCGGGATAGGGGCCGGCCGCGATCCGGCCGCCCGCGATGGCGAGGCTGCGGTCCTGCAGCGCGCCGTCCCGCAGGACGGTGGCGCCGGTCAGGCGCATCGGGGGCAGGGGGCGTGTCAACTCTGGCTGCTCGCGGATCGGGCCCTTCGGTGGCCAGACCTAGCCCAGGCGTGTTTCGGGGATGTGACAGGGACCGGCCGGAACCGCATGGCCCGGCCAGAATTCGCTCTCGCGCATCGGCGCCTCCGGCGGTAGGTCCTTGTCATGACCTGCTGGTTCCACGCCCCTGCCATCGGCCGTGCCTGCGGCCCGTCGCTCCCGGAGCGGGGGACGGCATGACCTGGGTGATGCTTCATGCCACGGGCCACAACAGGGGGCTCTGGGAAAGGGCGCTTCCGGCGCTCTGCCTCGATCTGCCGGGGCACGGCGCGGCCCCGCGCGTCTCGCCGCCGCGGGTCGAGGCCTATGCCGATGCGCTGACCCCGGCGCTCCCCGAGCGGCCGGTTCTGATCGGCCATTCCCTCGGCGGCATGGTCGCGGTCGAACTGGCCCGCCGGCCGCGGGTCGGGGCACTCGCGGTCGTGCTTCTGGATGCGCCGATCCGGCTGCCGTTCGCGCATTTCCCGGGGACGCTCGACCTGATGACACGGGTCACCACGCCCGAGCAGTTCTCGCGCGTGGCCGGGTTCAGGGTCGACGACACGGACCTCAAGGAAAGGATCAGGACGGCGATCCGCGAGATGACGCCCGAAGGT
>JAMWZF010000553.1 GCA_024304875.1 Paracoccaceae bacterium | reverse complement strand
ACTCCTGCGCTTCGGCCTGATGCAGACCGACCCCAACTTCGCCAACTACCGGTTCGACGCGCAGACGGACCGGGTCGTCCTTCTCGACTTCGGCGCGACCCGCGCTCTCGCCCCCGACACCACCGCCCGCTACCGGCGGATGCTGCAGGCCGAGCTCGGCGACCTGCAAAGGCGAGGACTGGCGCTGGCCGAGGCGGGCTTCGTGCCGCCGCCGGTGCCGATGGACGTGCTCTTCATCCAGCGCAAGCTGGCGGGGATGGTCCTTCTGGCGACGCGGCTCGCGGCCCGGGTGCCGGTCCGCGCGCTGCTGGCGCGGCACCTCGCTACCAGCGGCTGAGCGCGTCCTCGTCCTCGTCCTTGGCCGCGACCCACGCGGCCCCCTCGGCGGTCACTTCCTTCTTCCAGAAGGGCGCCCGGGACTTCAGGTAGTCCATCAGGAACTCGGCCGCGGCGAAGGCATCGGCGCGGTGGGGCGCGGCGGTGCAGACCATCATGATGACCTCGCCCGGGGCGAGGCGGCCATGACGGTGGATGACCAGGGCACCGGAGAGGGACCACCGGCGGACCGCCTCGGCGCGGAACTCCTCCAGCGCCGCTTCGGTCATGCCCGGGTAATGCTCGATCTCCATCGCCTCCAGGCCACCGGCCACGTCCCGGACCACGCCGGAAAAGCTGACCACCGCGCCGGCCCCTTCCTGCGCCGCGGAGAAGGCATTCAGCTCCGCGCCCGGATCGAAGGTCCCCTGCTGAACCCGGATCATCCGGCCTAGCCCCCTGTCATCGGGGGAAAGAAGGCGACCTCCCGAACCCCGGCGAGGGGCGCATCGAAGGACGACAGCTCCTGGTCCAGCGCCACGCGGACGGCGGAGACATCGGCGAAGGCCACCGCGTACCGCTCCTCCCGCGCCTTCAGCTCCTCGACGAGGTCGGCCACCGTCGCGGCCCCCGTCTCGACATCCTCCCGCGGCAGGCCGATCCGCTCCCGCAGCCAGGCGAAATAGAGCACGCGCATCAGCTGTCCCTCAGGTGCGGCAGGGATTTGCGGAAATAGTCCCAGCCGGTCACGATGGTCAGGATCATCGCGGCCCAGAGCAGGACGATCCCGATCCACCAGGACCAGACCGCGCCGGTCAGTTTCCATCCGATGCCGGTCAGGTCCGGCTCCTCCCCCGCGAGAATCGCGCGGATCATGGCGTCGTCCATGCCCTCGGTCTCCATCGCGAAGTAGGTGTCGAAGGCCCCGGTCGAGAACAGGACGGCGATGGCCGTCATCTGGGTCGCGGTCTTCCACTTGGCCAGCTTGGTCACCTTCAGGGTGCCCGCCGTCTCGCCCAGGAACTCGCGCAGGCCCGAGACGAAGGTCTCGCGGAACAGGATCAGCGTCGCCGGCAGCAGGATCCAGGGGTCGAGGCCATCGGTCGTCCCGCGCCCCGAGAAGCCGGTGATGACCAGCAGGGCGATGACGACCATCGCCTTGTCCGCGATCGGGTCCAGCATGGCGCCGAACTTGCTCTCCTGCTTCCAGGCGCGGGCAAGGTAGCCGTCGAACCAGTCGGTCACGGCCGCGAGGGTGAACAGCACGAGGGCGAACCAGTCGGCCCAGGGACGGTGGAAATAGAGGAACATGATCGCCACGCCGGGAGCGGCGAGCAGGCGAAGCACGGTCAGGATGTTGGGCAGGGTCCAGCGCATGGGCCATACCTAGCCCTCGGGCGGGGGCGGGCCAAGGGTCTGGGTGTGCGGGCATCGGCGGGATTCGGTAAGATGGCTC
>JAMWZF010000552.1 GCA_024304875.1 Paracoccaceae bacterium | reverse complement strand
CCCCCGCCGATCCGCACCTCGGGGTCATGGATCTCGGCCAATCCCGCGCCGCCCTCCGCGACCACGCCGGTCTTCCAGAAGGCGCGGGCGGGAGCGTCCGAGTAGGGCGTCTGCGAGCTGTGGTCCGCCTTGCTGCTCAATTCCGCCCCCGATCCCCTGCCAGTTGCCCTGGGTTCTAGGGGAATGCCGGAAACAGGTAAACATTCTCTCACCGCGGCCCCCGGCCCCGGGACGCGCGCGAACTTGACACCCCGCGCGGCCCGGGCCAACGGTTTGGCCCATGTTGGATCTGCGCCCCGTGGGATACGTCATCGGCCTGCTCGTGGGGGCGCTGGGCCTGACCATGCTGGCCCCGATGGTGGCCGACATCGCGGCGGGAAACGGGCATTGGCCGGTCTTTCTGGAATGCGCCTTCCTCACCATCCTCTCGGGCGGGCTGATGGCGCTCGCCTCGGCAAACGGGGTGTCGAAAGGGCTGAGCATCCGGCAGACCTTCCTCGTCGTGACGACCACCTGGCTGGCGCTGCCGGCCTTCGGCTCGCTGCCCTTCATCCTCGGGGCCTCGAACCTCGGCATCACCAACGCCATGTTCGAGGCGATGAGCGGGCTGACGACGACCGGCGCCACGGTCATCACCGGGATCGAGGCGCTGCCCGAGGGGCTCAAGCTCTGGCGCGGGATCCTGCAATGGCTGGGCGGCATCGGGATCGTCGTGGTGGCGATGGTCTTCCTGCCCGAACTCCGGGTCGGGGGGATGCAGATCTTCAAGTCCGAGGCCTTCGAGACCATGGGCAAGATCCTGCCCCGGGCGGCCGAGATCGCCAGCCGGATCTCGACGATCTACGTCTTCCTGACGCTGGCCTGCGCCATGGCCTACTCGGCCTTCGGAATGGATACCTTCGACGCCATGGTCCACGCGATGACCACCGTGGCGACGGGGGGCATGGCCAACTCCGACGCCTCCTTCGCGGCCTACGGGGCGGGCATCCACTACGTCGCCTCGCTCTTCATGGTCCTCGCCGCGCTGCCCTTCGTCCGCTACGTCCAGCTGATCTCGGGCGGCGGATTCACCCCGATCTGGCGGGACACCCAGATCCGCGCCTTCCTCGTGACCGTGCTCATCCTGATCGGCGTGATGTCCCTCTGGACGGCCTGGCGCTTCCACGGCTTCCAGGAGATCGCCTTCCGCGAGAGCATGTTCAACATCGTCTCGATCATCACCGGGACGGGCTATTCCAGCGCCGACTACATGGAATGGGGGCCCTTCGCGGTGGTCACCTTCTTCTTCGTCGGCCTGATCGGCGGCTGCGCCGGCTCCACCGCCTGCTCGATCAAGGTGTTCCGCTACCAGCTGCTCTTCGCCGCGATCAAGAGCCAGATCCGACGGCTGCATTCCCCCCACGGCGTCTTTACCCCGCGCTACGACGGCCGGCCGGTGGGGGACGACGTGCTGAACTCGGTCATGGCTTTCTTCGGGGCCTTCATCGTGTCGGTCGGGATCATCTCGGTCGCGCTGGGGATGACCGGGCTCGACTTCATCACCTCGGTCTCCGGGGCGGCGACGGCGCTGGCCAACATCGGCCCGGGGCTGGGCAGCGAGATCGGCCCCGCGGGCAACTTCCAGGGCCTGAACGACACCGCCAAGTGGATCCTGACCTTCGCCATGCTGCTCGGCCGGCTCGAGATCATGGTCGTGCTGACCGTGGTCACCTGGCAATTCTGGCGGGCCTGACCAGAGGGCTGGCCCCCCGTCAGGCGACCCGCCCGTGGCGAGGCCGCTCCCGAAGATGAGTATTTATGCCTTCATCGA
>JAMWZF010000551.1 GCA_024304875.1 Paracoccaceae bacterium | reverse complement strand
ATCGGCTGCCTCGGGCACTACCTGGCCCGGGGCCGGCACAAGAGCTTCGGTGCCATCGCCCTTTTGACACTTGCGGTCTCGATCGGCTCGCTTGTCGGCTTTCTGCTGGTGCCTGCCGAGGTCCTGGCCGACCTGTTCCGCCATTCGGCGGTGCCGCTGACTGCCCTGACCGCGCTCGGCACGGTGCTGACCGCGGTGCTGATCGCCACGCAGATCCGTCAGGTGGAAACGCTCCGGGCCAAGCGGATCTACCAGGCGATGGTCGAGGAGATGCCGGAATGCCTGAGCGCCAAGGACCTTGACGGCCGCTTCCTTGCCGCCAACAAGGCGACGGCCGACCTGATGCGGGCGACGGGCCCGGCCTCGCTCCTTGGCAAGACCGATTTCGATTACTACCCCGAGGACCTGGCCCGCCAGTACCGTCAGGACGAGATAGACGTCATGGCCTCGGGGCGCAGCCGCTGGATCGAACAGCCGGGCCTCTTCCCGGACGGAAGCACCGGGTGGCTGTCGACGCTCAAGGCGCCGCTGCGTGACGAGGGCGGAGAGATCGTCGGCCTGATCACCCATAACCGGAATGTCACCGAGTCCCGGCGTCTCGCGCGGATCAAAGAAGAACTGCTCGCCACGGTCAGCCACGAGATCCGCACCCCGTTGACCTCGATCAAGGGGACCCTCGCCCTGCTCGACGCGGGCATCGCGGGGCAGATCCCCGACGAGGCGGCCCGGCTCATCGGCATCGCCCACACCAACGCGGCGCGGCTGGAAAGGATCGTCAGCGACATCCTCGATGTCGAAAAGCTGCGGGCCGGCGCCCTGCCGATGGACGTCGCGCCGGTCACGGTCGCCGACGCCCTGCGCGAGGCCGTTCTGGCCACCACCGGCTTCGCCCCGACAAAGGAGCTCAAGATCGACGTCGACAGCGAGGAGGGCCTGACCGTCTCGGCCGACCCGCTGCGCCTGCAGCAGGTCCTCGCCAATCTCCTGTCGAACGCGATGAAGCATTCGCCGGTGAACGGGCTTGTCAGGATCGAGGCGCAGAGCCGGGGAGACTGGGTGACCGTGTCGATCGCGGATAGCGGTCCGGGCGTGCCGGAGGCTTTCGTGTCCCGTCTCTTCCAGCGCTTCGAGCAGGCCGATCAGGATCCGGCGCAAGCCCGCGGAGGCACCGGCCTGGGGCTGAGCATCGCCCAGGAGATGGTCGAGGCGATGAGTGGCGAGATCGGATACGACAGGCAGGGCGGCGAGAGCGTCTTCTGGTTCAGCCTGCCCCGGATCCGGCACACGGAGATGCCGGCTGCGGCACAGATCCGGACCCCTCTGCCGGAGATGCGGACCGGCCTCTAGCGATAGACCATGTCCACCCGGTCGAAGGCGCCCATGGCGTGGTCCTCGCGGAACATCGCGTGGTCGGCTTCCAGCCGGGCCGCCGCCTCTTCGGTGAAGCGCAGGATGTCGGCGGTGAACAGCATCTCCGGGGTGGCGGCGGCGACGATGGAGGGTTCCACGTCGTAGTCGATCTGGCCGAGGTCGTCGGACAGGGCGTGGGACTGCGCGAGAGCGGCGCCGCAGACCTTCGCGTAGGACTTCCAGGTCCTGGTGCTCAGGTCGTCGAGGTCGATGTCGTCCCGGAAGGGCGCCCGTTCGCGGGACATGAAGCTCTCCCCGTCGATGTCCACCGCGCCGTAGAAGATGTCGCCGTGGGCGAGCTGCACCGTCTGGCCGTGCACGATCCGGTCGGCCTTGTCCCCGGCGTGGAAGTCCGATCGCGGCGCGAGGCCGTCGAGGGCGGACCGGCGGGCGCGCTTGAA
>JAMWZF010000550.1 GCA_024304875.1 Paracoccaceae bacterium | reverse complement strand
TTGTCGGCGCTGAAGATCGACCCGATGGCCGTGATGATCGAACCGGTGGGGCGCAATACTGCGCCTTCCGTTCTGGCTGCGGCGCTTTATCTGGAGCAGACGGACCCGGAGGCGTTGATCCTTGTGGCCCCGGCGGATCATGTTCTTCCCGATACGGCGGCTTTCCATGCAGCGGTGGCCGAGGGGGCGAAGGCGGCGGATCAGGGGCGATTGGTGACCTTCGGCATCACCCCGAACCGACCGGAAACCGGCTATGGCTATCTGCAATTGGCCGCAAAGCCTGATGGCAGCGGGGCGGCGGTGGATTTGCAGCGTTTCGTCGAAAAGCCGGATCTGGAGCGGGCCAAGGCGCTGCTGGGGCAGGGGGATTGCCTGTGGAATGCGGGGATCTTCCTGTTCCGGGCCCGCGACATGATTGCCGCTTTTGCTGCCCATGCGCCGGATCTGGTGGAGCCTGCCCGTGCGGCGGTGTCCGGGGCGCGGCCCGATCTGGGCTTGCTGCGGCTGGACCCCGCTGCATGGGGGCAGTTGCGCGACATCAGTGTCGATCATGCGGTGATGGAGAAGGCGGATAACCTGTCGGTCGTGCCCTATGACGGGGTCTGGTCCGATCTGGGCGGCTGGGAATCGGTCTGGCGCGAGATGGGGCCGGATGGGGATGGCGTCGCCTTGGGCGGTCATGCGACGGCGATTGACTGCACCGATACGTTGCTGCGGTCCGAGGCGGACGGGTTGCAGATCGTGGGCATCGGGTTGCGCAATATCGTGGCGGTGGCCATGCCGGATGCGGTGCTGGTGGCCGATATGAGCCGGGCGCAGGATGTGAAGCGCGTGGTCGATGTGCTGCGCGCCAAAGGGGCCGCGCAGGCGGAAACGTTCCCGCGCGATCACCGGCCCTGGGGCTGGTTCGAGAGCCTGGCCCTGGGCGGGCGGTTTCAGGTCAAGCGCATCCTTGTGCATCCGGGCGCGGCGCTGAGCCTGCAAAGCCACGTGCATCGCTCCGAACATTGGATCGTGGTCGAGGGCACCGCGCGTGTGACCGTGGGCGACGAGGTGAAGCTGTTGACCGAGAATCAGTCGGTCTATGTGCCCGTGGGTGCCATTCATCGGCTGGAGAACCCCGGCAAGCTGCCGATGGTGATGATCGAGGTGCAGACGGGCGCCTATGTCGGCGAGGATGATATCATCCGCTATGAGGATGTTTACGGTCGTCAGGCCGGGGCATAGGGTCTGATCATGCAGGACAATCCCGCCGGTGTGCGTGTCGCCTATCTGGTGAACCAATATCCCAAGGTCAGCCATACTTTCATCCGGCGCGAGATCCTTGCGCTGGAGGCTTTGGGGGTCACGGTCGACCGTTTTGCCCTGCGCGGCTGGGATGGCGATGCGGTGGACCCGGTCGATCTGGAAGAGCGGGACAAGACCGCCTATACCCTGAAGAACGGGATCGTGGATCTGATGCTGGGCGCGGTGAAGCGCGGCTGGCGGCATCCCGGCCCGGTCTGGCGCGCCGTCAAGGCGGCCATGGCGATGGCGCGCGGCGGGATGCGGCCCTGGCCCTATCATCTGGTCTATGTCGCCCATGCCTGCCGGATCATGGACTGGCTGGACACCCAGCCCGTGGCCCATCTGCATGCGCATTTCGGCACGAATCCGGCGGAAATCGCCCATCTGGTCAAGGTGATGGGCGGGCCGAGTTACAGTTTCACGGTGCATGGCATGGATGAGGCAGACAATGCGCCGCGACTGGCTTTTGACACCAAGATCGGGGCGGCGAAATTTGCTGTGGCGATCAGCGCCTATACCCGCAGTCA
>JAMWZF010000055.1:5460-13012 GCA_024304875.1 Paracoccaceae bacterium | reverse complement strand
GGGTGGACGCGCTCCAGTCCGTCTGACGCCGCCCGAATCGGTTTGGCGGATTTCCGCCCGGCCGGCCTCCGGCATCCCTTCGGCGCGTTTGTGCCGCGAGTCTGCCGCATTTCGTCGAAAAAGTTGGCGCACACCCAACTTGAAGGACATCGGCAGAATGCAAGCGTTCCTCAAACTGGCAATCTCTTTCCTCGGCCTCAATCCCTTCGTGCTGGCGATCCTCTCGGCCGGCATCTTCGGCACCGGAATCTACCTTCAGATCAAGGAGAACGAGGCGAACCTCAGCAAGGCGGATGCCCTGCTGTCCGGGCCGCCGCCCGCTGTCCCCCTCGAGGCGATCCGCGCGGCGACCGAGGCCCACCCCTACGGCGAGGTCACGGTTCAGGCGCAGATGGCGACCTCGATGGAACAGGCCTTCGTGGTGGAGGGCGCGGAGGAGCGCACGCTGACCTACATGGTCCCCCTCCTTGCCGCCGACGCGACCGAGATGGACGTCCGGGCCGTGCTGCTGATCGAGGACAAGCCATTGGCCGGCAGCGGGGCGGCCACGGTCGATCTCGGACCCGGTGCCCAGGGCGAGGGCGACTTCGGCCCGGTCCTGCTGCTGAACGGCATGGTCGGGACCATCGCCGACATCCAGGGACCCCTGGCCGACGTCTTCAGCGGCGAATGGAGCGACGTGCCGGCCGATCTGCCCGTGCTGAAAAGCTTCGAAGGCGACCGCGCCGCGGCCTACGGCCCGAGCTGGCCGCTCGAGACCTCGATCTTCGGGCTGTTCGCCTGGATTGGCGGCGCGGTCGGGCTTTACGCCCTCGTCCGCTCGGCCGTGCACTTCAGGCCGAAACCGGTGCCCGAGGCCCGCGACGATGCCGAGGCCGAGGCGCGGCCCTCCAAGATCATGCGCCGGGTCAGGGCCTCCGTCTGACGCTCAGAAATCCGGCTCGACATCCGGCAGCCGCAAGGCGCGGATCAACTCGCGCAATTCCTGCCGCGCGGCCACGTTCGAGATGTTGAGGCCTTTCACCCCGATGTCCCGCAGGTCCAGCAGGGTCAGCCCGCGGGGAAACAGCTCGCGGAAGATGACCCTCTCGTTGAACCCCGGCGCCGTGCGAAAGCCGATGCGTTTGGCCAGCCGTTCCAGCGCCTTCTCCATCTTCTGCTTGTTCACCATGTTCTGCGCCCCCAGCCGGTTGCGCACCACCACCCAGTCGATCGGCTTCAGGCCGGCCTGCGCCCGCAGCTGCCGGGCGCTCCAGACCATCTCGGAATAGATCGAGGGCCCCTCGATCTCCTCTCCCTCGGGGTCGGTATGGGCCAGGAGGTCGAAGTCGATGAAACTGTCGTTCAGGGGCGTGATCAGGGTGTCGGCCAGCGAATGGGCGACCTGGGACAGGCGGGTGTGGCTGCCGGGACAATCGATCAGGATGAAGTCGTTGTCCGGCTCCAGGCTGCCCACGGCAAGGGACAGGCGCTGGTCCAGCGCGTTCTCGCCGGGCCGGAGGCTGCTGGCGTCGATCTCGGGCAGTTCGTGGTAGGTGGGCGTCGGCAGGTCGAGCCCCTCGCGTTCGCAATACCGCTGCCGGTTGCGCATGTAGCGGCCGAGCGACTGCTGGCGCAGGTCGAGGTCGAGCGTGCCGGTCTTGTGGCCCATCCGCGCGAGAGCGGTGGCGACATGCATCGACACGGTGGACTTGCCCGCGCCGCCCTTTTCGTTGCCCACGACGATGATATGTGCCACTGCCCCGGCCCCTTGTTGTTTGATGCGCACTATATGTTGCGTGTCTTCCCGACAAAAGCGCGACTGCAAGGTTTCCCTGCATTTTTCGGACCTGCTTGACTTTGTGGGCACAGGGGGCCATGTGACGGGCACGGTCTCTGGCGACATCGCCTGCGTGAGCCGCGCGCCCCCAGGGTGCTGCCGGCAAGAGACCCACAGGTTCCCATCATCACGCAAGGGTCCCGCGCCAGACGGCATGCGGGGCAATTCGGCCCCCTGTCAGGCTGGGCGCATGACCCGTACCGCCAGCCGTCCGGCCGGCGTTCCTCCCGTTTTCGCGCGGGCCCGCACCGGGCCGCGCCGCAAAGGACTGACATGAATTTCACCGACATGGGCCTCGCGCCCCGCCTCGTCGAGGCACTGACCGCCCAGGGCATCACCGAGCCCACCCCGATCCAGACCCGCGCCATTCCGCTGGCGATGGAAGGCCGCGACGTCATGGGCCTCGCCCAGACCGGCACCGGCAAGACGGCGGCCTTCGGCCTGCCCATCGTGCACCGGCTGCTCTCGATGGAGGGCAAGCGCGCCGGCAAGAGCGCCCGCGCCCTGATCCTCGCCCCGACGCGCGAGCTCGCCAAGCAGATTGCCGACAACCTCTCGGCCTATACCGAAGGGACCGGCATCAAGGTCGCCATCGTGGTCGGCGGCGCCGGCATCACCGGCCAGACCCGTCGGCTGGAGAAGGGCACCGACCTGCTGGTCGCCACGCCCGGCCGGCTGATCGACCTGCTCGACCGCGGCGCCGTGCGGCTGAACGAGACCCGCTACCTGGTGCTGGACGAGGCCGACCAGATGCTCGACCTCGGCTTCATCCACGCCCTGCGCAGGATCGCGCCCCTTCTGCCCGCCGAGCGGCAGACCATGCTCTTCTCGGCGACCATGCCGGCGCAGATGGCGGAACTGTCCCGCGCCTACCTGACCAACCCCGAACGGGTCGAGGTCGCCCCTCCGGGCAAGGTCGCCGACAAGATCGAACAGTCGATCCACTTCGTCGCCAAGGCGGACAAGACCGACCTGCTGATCCGGCTGATGGGCGAGCATACGCAGGAGCGGGCGATCGTCTTCGGCCGGACCAAGCACGGCTCGGAGAAGCTGTTCAAGGTGCTCGAGAAGGCCGGCTTCGCCGCCGCCTCGATCCACGGCAACAAGAGCCAGGGTCAGCGCGACCGGGCGCTTCGGGCCTTCAAGGAGGGCGAGGTCAAGGTGCTGGTGGCGACGGACGTCGCCGCCCGCGGCCTCGACATCCCCGAGGTCAAGCACGTCTACAACTACGACCTGCCCGACGTTCCCGAGAATTACGTCCACCGCATCGGCCGGACCGCCCGTGCCGGGGCCGACGGCATGGCCGTGGCCTTCTGCGCCCCGGACGAGGCCGGCAACCTGCGCGACATCCAGCGCACGATGAAGCTCGACATTCCCGTGGCCTCCGGCACCCCCTGGGCCCCGCACGAGGAGGAAAAGCCCAAGCGCGGCGGCGGTGGCGGCGGTGGCCGTCGCGGTGGAAGTGGCGGCAACCAGCGGCGCGGCGGTGGGGGCGGCGGCCGGACTGCCGGACCCAAGTCGGCGGGTCCGGGTGGCAAGCCTGCGTCCAAACCGGGCAACCGGCGGCGGCGCAAGTCGCGCTCCGCGGCCTCCTGAGGGCATTTGAGGGTTTCCTCACGGTTCCGTGAACGCTAGGGCTCTACCCCGAACAAGACGGGAGAGAGCCTGATGCAACGCACCGGCGGAATCGCGGCCCTGATCTGCGGGGCCACCTATGTCTTCGGCTTCGCGCTGCTTCTCGCGGTGCTGCTGCCCGCAGGCTTCGGCGTCGGCGGCCAGTCGCCGGCAGACAGCCTGGCGGTGGTGGCCGAGAACCGGACGCTGGTGCAGCTCTGGTACTTCGTCATCTACATCGTGAACGCGGTCTTCCTGGCCATCCTGGCCTCGGCCCTCGCGGGCCGGATCGCGGTGACCCATGACAGCTTCGGGCGGCTGACCCTGACCTTCGGGACGATCTGGGCGACGCTCGTGCTCGGCGCCGGGATGGTGATGAACGTCGGTCTCTCCCGCGTGCTGCCCGCCTACGACGCGGACCCCGCCGCCGCCCTGCCGCTCTGGGAGGTGGTGGACCTGGTCGAGAACGGCCTCGGCGGCGGCAACGAGATCGCGGGCGGCGTCTGGGTCCTGACCCTCGGGATCGCCGGCCTCCTCTCCGGTGCGCTGCCGCGGCTTCTGTCCATCCTGTCGCTGGTCATCGGCGCCGCGGGCCTCTCGACCGTCATCGCCCCGCTGGCCGAGATCGGCGGATCGATCTTCGGCCTCGGTTTCATCCTCTGGTTCTTCTGGACCGGCGCCCTCCTCCTGATGCGCCCGTAAGGCGGGACCGGCCCCGCCTTACCGCCGTGTCAGCAGCCAGCCCTCCTCGCGCCCGCCGCCGGACCGCTCCGCCAGGATGCCGGCAAGCGGCTCGGACGACAGCCGCTCGATATCGTGGGTCGCGCCGTAGCGGGCCTCCACCTCGGCCGCGGTAACCACGAAAGGCGGGCCCTCCATCCGCGCCGGGTCGTAATCGAAGGTGACCAGGAGGATCGGCGCGCCTCCGGCCAGCCGGCTCAGGTGGCGGACGTAGTCGCCGCGCAGGTCGTCGGGCAGGGCGACCATCGCGGCCCGGTCGAAGACGGCATCGACGGGGCCGAGCGTCGGCGCCTCGAGATCGAAGAAATCCCCCTCGAACAGGGTCAGCCGCTCGGCCTCGATCCGGGTCACCGCGCCGTCGGTCACGACGGGCGACAGCCCTTCGCGGGCGAAGACCTGGTCGAGAGCGAAGCGGCTGAGATCGCAACCCGCCACATCGAACCCCCCGGCGCGGAGCCAGGACAGATCCTCGGCCTTGCCACAGAGGGGCAGGAAGATTCGTCCGCCGGGGGCGAGCCCCAGCCGATCCAGGAAGCGCACCAGCAGCGCGTTTGGCGCGCCTTCGTGAAAGCCGATCCGCCCCTCGCGCCAGCGCGCGTGCCAGTCCTCGTGACTCATCTCCGTCTCCCGATGCGACAGGCCGTCCCGTCGGCCCGCATCGTCCGGAGAAAGCGACGGCGGGGCAAGCCCCGCCTTACGGTCAGGCCGCCGCCTTCAACTCGGGGTCCTCGTCGTAGCGGAAGCCGGAGAGGCTCCGGGCCAGCTCCCCGGCGTGGGACAGGAGGGTCTGGCTGGCGGCGTTGCTTTCCTCGACCATGGCCGCGTTCTGCTGGGTCGTCTCGTCGAGGGACCGGACGCCGGCGTCCACCTCGTCCAGCCCGGTCGCCTGGTCGCGGACGGCTTCGGCGATACCCGACAGAACGCCGCCCAGGGTCTCGACCTGCGCCAGCACCTCGCCCAGGCGGGATTCCGTCTGTTCCACCAGGGCGTGACCTTCGCGAACCTCCGCCGCACTGCGCTCCACGATCACGCGGATGTCGTCGGCGGATTTCGAGGCCATCTGCGCCAGGTTCCGCACCTCCGAGGCGACGACGGCGAAGCCCTTCCCGGCCTCGCCCGCGCGGGCCGCCTCGACCCCGGCGTTGAGGGCGAGGAGGTTGGTCTGGAAGGCGATGTCGTCGATGACCGAGATGATTCGCGCGATCTCGTCCGAATTCGACTTGATCCCGTGCATCGCCTGAACCGTCTGTTCCAGCGACTGGCTGCTGTCGCGGGCCAGCGTCCGACTTCTGCCGGCGAGGGCGTCCGCCTCCTCCGCGCGGGCGGCGATCTGGCGGCCCGACTTGGCCATCGTGGCGATGGCGGCGGCCGACTGCTCGAGCGTGGCAGCCTGGGATTCGACGCGCTGGGCGAGTTCGTCGGACATCGACCCGATCTCGCGGGCCGAGACGTGCAGCGTCTCGGACACCGTCCGGGCGGAGGCGATGGCCTCGGTCAGCCGGTCGCAGACGGCGTTGAAGTCGCGGCGCAGATCCTCGAATTCCGCCGGGAAGGCGGTGTCGATCCGGGCGCCCAGGTTCTTGTCCGCGAGGCACGCCATCCGGTCCCGCAGGACCTCGACCATGCGGGCCTGATCGGCCTGGGCCTCGCGAAAGGCCTCGTCGCGGGCCCGCGCCTCGGCCTCGCGCGACTGCGCCTCGCGATGCCTGGTGCGGAAGGCCTCGGTGCTCGCCGCGATCCGGCCGACCTCGTCCCGGCGGGCGCCGTGAGGCACCTCGGACTCCAGGTCACCCCCGGCCATGCGGTCGATGGCCTTGCCGAGCGCATCGAGCGGGCGCAGCATCCCGCGCACCGCGAGGAACATCAGGAGGGCGCCGACCCCGGCGATGCCGAGGGTCACGATTGCCGAGACCCGGCGCTGGGTGGCGATCGCCGTGTCGAGCGCCCGCCGGTCGACGCCCACGTAGAAGATGCCAACGACCTCGCCGGCGGGGGTCACGATGGGTTCGTAAACCGTCAGGTAGGGCCTGCCGAGGATGACCGCCTCGCCGCGATAGGTCTCTTCCCTCAGCATGGCGGCATGAACCGGGTTGTCCCGGCCGAGGTAGGTGCCGACCGCGCGGCTGCCGTCATCCTTGGTGATGTTGGTCGTGCGGCGGATGAAATCGCCCTCCTCCGGGTCCCAGGCAAAGAGCGTGGCCGTCTCGGCGGTGATGCGGCCGACCATGTCGATTTGCTGGTGACTGAAGAAGGTGCCGGAGTCGGGCACCTCGGGCCAGACGACGCGGTCGAGGGCGCCGTCCTCCGTGTACTGGATCTGGATGGTGTCGAATTCGGTCTCGAACCATTCGACCAGCACACGCAGCGAGGTTTCCATCCGTTTCAGCGCCGCCTCGGTCTGGGCGGCGGCCGAGAGCCGCCCCAGGGCCAGCGTCAGCACGACGGCGACGAGTGCCATCATGGCCGTGGCGGCGACGATGATCCGCGCCTTGATCGAGAGTTTGCCGAACATGCTGCATCCCTCCCCGGGTAGATTGCACAAGGGGGGTATCAGCCGAACCGTTTACAGAGGGTGACCGGAGCCGAAACTTCTAACGAAAAAGGGCCGCGTCCCGGAGGAGGCGGCCCCTGGCGTCGTCGGACGGCCGGGATCAGAAGCCGAGACCGGCGTACTTGTTCTTGAACTTCGACACGCGGCCGCCGGTGTCCATCAGGCGGGAGGACCCGCCGGTCCAGGCCGGGTGCACGGAGGGGTCGATGTCCAGCGACAGCTGGTCGCCCTCGGCGCCCCAGGTCGACTTCATCTGGACCACGGTGCCATCGGTCATCTTGACGTCGATGACGTGGTATTCGGGGTGGATGTCCTTTTTCATCGGGCCTCTCCTTACGCGTCGGTGGTCGCGGCGCCGAGCTCGCGATAGTTGGACTTTTCCGCGATCCGGGCGGATTTGCCCCGGCGGGCGCGGAGGTAGTACAGCTTGGCCCGGCGGACGCGGCCGCGGCGGACGACTTCGATGCTGTCGATGTTGGTCGAGTAGAGGGGGAACACCCGCTCCACGCCTTCACCGAAGGAAATCTTGCGGACGGTGAACGAACCGGCAATGCCCTGGCCGTTCTTGCGGGAAATGCACACGCCTTCGTACATCTGCACGCGGCTGCGGGTCCCCTCGGTCACCTTGTAGCCGACGCGGATGGTGTCGCCGGCCTTGAAGTCGGGAATGGTCTTCCCGAGCGAGGCGATCTGTTCCGCCTCGAGTTCTGCGATCAGGTCCATGGGACCTCTCCTTTCTGTCACGCGGTTTGTCCCGCGGCTGATGTCCTTGCCAGAGGGGCCCGTGGCGGGCCCGGTGGCGCGGCTGTTGGTTCGATGTCCTCTCG
>JAMWZF010000055.1:0-5450 GCA_024304875.1 Paracoccaceae bacterium | reverse complement strand
GGACCCGCGGGCGATACACCGGCAGGGCCTGTCGATCAAGGGGCAAGATGGGCCGCCGCGGGCCTGCCGCGAGCGGCGAAAGACGCCGGTCAGCCGCGGATCTTCGGCAGACCCGACCGCAGGCGGCGGGCACTGGAGGTGAACATCAGGCTGGACTGATATCCGGCCAGGCGGACGAAGAACGCATTCTCGTCGTCGTAGATCTTCTGATGCGAGTCCTGACGCACCCGCCCGGCCAGCATCACCGCGATTCCGATGTTGGCCGCGTCGAGCAGGATGCCCGAGAACGCCCGCCAGGTGGCGAGGATGAAGAGGGTCGCATGGGTGCTGAGCAGCGCCGCCGGGATGCCGGCGAAGACGATCGCGCCGAGGAACACCGTCGCCTCCGGCCCCTGCAGGACCCCGGCCAGCGGCATCACCAGCCAGATCAGCCCGAAACTGGTCGTCGCGCCGAATATCGCCAGCCGCAACCGGACCAGGAAGGCGGCAAGGCCCACCGGGGGCGCCGGGTCGTGGGCCATCCGCAGCCCCAGCCGGTCGAGATCCGCCAGGTCGTAGCGCCAGACGCTCAGCAGGCTGGCGATCGCCAGCAGGATCACCAGGGGCGCATAAGTGGGAAACACCATCAGCGCCACGAACGGCAGGGACACGTAGAACGCTGTCAGCCCGTAGAGGGTCGCCCTGTCCCCGGTTAGGTCGTTCATCCTGTCCTGCATGGCGTGTCCCATCCTCGTCCTGTGGTCCACGATCCCGGATCGGAACGGCGAAAATTGGGCGAGGGCGTGCTCATTTCTCGGACACAGGTGGCCGCGGACCGGCGCGGCCGCGCCGTTCAGTCCTCGCGGTTCCGCCGCGCCCAGAGGTCGGGTCGCCGGGCCCTGGTGATCGCCTCGGACATCTCGCGCCGCCACGCCGCGACCTTGCCGTGATCGCCCGAGGTCAGCACCGGCGGGATGGTCCGGCCCCGCCATTCGGCCGGCCGCGTGTACTGCGGATGCTCGAGCAGGCCGGCGGAATGGCTTTCCTCGACCGCACTCTCGGCATTGCCCAGCACCCCGGGCAGAAGGCGGACACAGGCGTCGATCACCGCCATCGCCGCGATCTCGCCCCCCGTCATCACGAAGTCGCCGAGGGACACCTCCGCAATGCCGAATTCCTCCAGCACCCGCTCGTCCACCCCCTCGAACCGGCCGGAGAGAAGGGTCACGCCGGGCCGACCGGCGAGGTCGCGGGCCGTCTCCTGCCGGAACGGCGCGCCGCGGGGCGAGAGGTAGATCAGCGGCATCGCCGGGTCCGCCCCGGCGCGGGCCGCCTCGATCGCGCGGGCGACGATGTCGGCCCGCAGCACCATGCCGGCGCCGCCACCGGCCGGGGTGTCGTCCACGGTCCGGTGCCGGCCTTCGCCGAACCGCCGCAGGTCCACCGCCTCGAGCTGCCAGATCCCCTCTTTCAGCGCCTTGCCGGTCAGGCTGTCGCCGAGGATGCCGGGAAAGGCGTCGGGCAGCAGCGTGATCACCTGCGCCTGCCAGGCCCGGGCCAGCCGCGGCGTCTCCTCCATGAGGTCGCTGGGCGCCAGGGTGGCGCGGATCGACTTGCGACCGTGGGATTTTCCGGGGGCGTCGGACATGGGGCCTGTTAATCCGGGCCGGGGACAAGCGCAATCGGCGGGAGTCGCCCGGTCGCGCCGTCGAGGGGGCTCTGCCCCCGCCTGCGGCCCCCCGAGGTATTTCGGGCGAAAAGAGGCGGGAGGATGGACGCGGAGGCGATCCCGCGCGCATCGTCCGTCGGGCCGGGGATGCACGGACCGACCCGACGTGCCGGTGCCTTGCGCCGACCGGCCTAGTGCTCCGGGTCCGGTCCGGGCAGGAGCCCGGCGGGCGGGTCGGCGACGATGCGGCCGGCGGTCAGGTCCACGGTGGGAACCACGGCGCGGGTGAAGGGCAGAAGGACGGTCGCGGTGGCGCCGGGCAGCACCAGCTCGAGCAGGTCGCCGGCGCCGTGGTCGTGGACCGCCTTGACCCGCCCCAGCTCGGCCCCGCCGGTGTCGACGACCGTCAGGCCGATCAGGTCGGCGTGGTAGAATTCGTCGTCGGGCAGGGCGGGCAGCCGCGACCGTTCGGCCAGCAGCTCGGTGCCCTTCAGGTCATCGGCCTGCTCCTTGGTGGTGACGGCGGACACGCGGGCGATCAGCACGCCCTTGGCCGCGCCGGTCAGGACGATCTGGTCGTAGGTCCGGCCGGCGGCATCGGTCAGCGGGACGTAGTCCGCGATGTCGGCAGGCTCGGCGCAGAAGGACTTGAGGCGCACCTCGCCGTGGACGCCGAAGGCGCCCGCGATCTGGCCGACGACGATACGGTCCTCGCTCATCGCGCGCTCCGTCAAGAGAGGTATCGGCCCGCCACCCCCGGGGCGGCGGGCCGGGAGGAGCGGATTACTCCGTGGTCTCTTCGGCAGCGGCCTCTTCGGCCGGCGCTTCGGCCGGGGCCTTGGCGGCCTCCGCGGCGGCCTCGGCCTTCGCGGCGCGGGCTTCCGCACGCTCGGTCGCGGCCTTGCCCGGCTTGGCCTTGTTCGGGTTGCTGCGCTCGGATTTCTCCATCACGCCGGCCGCCTCGAGGAAGCGGGCCACCCGGTCGGTCGGCTTGGCGCCGTTGTCCATCCAGTGCTTGACCCGGTCGAGGTCGATCTTGACCCGGTCCTCGCTGTCCTTCGGCAGGAGCGGGTTGTAGGTGCCCAGCTTCTCGATGAAGCGGCCGTCCCGCGGCATGCGGCTGTCGGCGGCGACGATGCGGTAGAAGGGGCGTTTCTTGGACCCGCCACGGGCGAGCCGGATCTTCATGGCCATCTTGTTTTCTCCTTTAGGTGTCCATGGATGGGCGCTGGGTCAGCCAGCGTCCGATTGGTGTTGCCGGTGATGCTGGATCACTTCGGCGATGATGAAGTTCAGGAACTTCTTGGCGAACTCGGGGTCCAGGTCGGCCTGGACCGCCAGGTCTTCGAGCCGTGCGATCTGGGCCGCCTCGCGGGCCGGATCGGACGGGGGAAGGTCGTGCTCGGCCTTGAGGCGGCCGACGGCCTGGGTGTGCTTGAACCGCTCTCCCAGGGTGTAGACGAGGATCGCGTCCAGCCGGTCGATGCTGGCGCGGTGGTCTTTCAGCAGGTCGGCCGCGCGGGCGGTCGCATCGGTCATGTCTGGGCCTCCGGGCCGGGGTGGTACCAGTAGGTCAGGGTGCCAAAGTCGGGATGCTCAAAGGTGCCGCCGATCTCGCAGCCCATCCGCTTGGCCAGCGCGACGGACCGCTCGTTCGACGGATCGACCAGGCTCATCAGCCGGGTCCAGCCGAGGCTCTGGTAGGCCCAGGCCCGGGCCGCCAGCGCCGCCTCCTGCGCCAGGCCCCGGCCCTCGCCGGCGTCCGCGACGGACCAGGCGATCTCGGGCTCCGGCCAGCCTTCGGGAAAGTAGATCCCGACGACGCCGAGGAACTCCCCGGTCTCCTTGTCCGTCATCACCCAGCGCCCATAGCCCCGCACCTGCCAGTGCCCGATCAGGGCGCAGAACTGCTGGAAGGCCTCGCGCCGGTTGAACGGCCCGCCGACGGTGGACATGCGGGGGGAGGCGCGGAAGGCGGCGTAGTCCTCCCAGTCGCTGGCCTGCGGCCCGCGCAGGATCATCCGGTCGGTCTCGATCACGGGGATCTCGGTCATGCGGCGGCCTCCTGCGGGCGGGCATAGCGATAGACCCGGTCGTCATCCTCGGGCCAGGGGCTGCGGGCGGTGCGGTCGATCACGCCGCCAAGGCGCTCGGCCACCCGGGCGGACCGGGTGTTCTCGGGGTCGACGTAGCTGACCACGCTGGCAAGCGCCGTGGTGGCGAAGGTATGGGCGAGGATCGCCGCGGCGGCCTCGGTCGCATATCCGTACCCCTCGGCCCCTTCGAACAGGCCCCAGCCGCATTCCGGCTCGGGAAAGTGCGGCGGATGCACCAGCCCGGCGAAGCCGATCATCATGCCCGCCCGCTCGATCGCAAGGGTGCCGAAGCCGTGGAGTCCCCAGCTGGCGTAGTCGTTGGTGAACCAGGCCCAGGCTTCCTCGGCATCCCGCGGGCCGCCCATGAAGCGGGTCCGCTCCGGGTCGGCGCAGAAGGCGGCATAGCGCGCGAAGTCCGACCGCCGGTAGGGGCGCAGGATCAGCCGCTCGGTGGTGAGGGTCGGGATGTCAGTCAAGCGCCCAGCCCTCCGGTTTCCACCTGGGGTCCGCGTAATGCGCGATCTCCAGCGCGATGGCGTCCGACAGCTGCGAGTTGCGCAGCTTCGCGGGCGAGGGGTGCCGGTACACGCTGTCGTCCTTGTCGATCATCACCGCCTCGGGGTCGCGCTTCGCGCCCAGGCGCTCGGCCAGCCGGACGGAATCGAGGTCATAGGCGTCGAGGTAGCTGACCGCCCCCTCCCAGCCCTTCTCGCGGTAGAGCCAGCGGCGGGCCGCGTCCACGGCCTCCAAAGCGAAGCCGCGCCCGGCCTTCTCGGGCCAGATGAACCAGGCGATCTCGGGCTCGGGCCACATCGCGGGGAACCAGCCGCCGGCCATGCCGTAGGTCTCGTCCGTCGCGCGATCGTGGATCATCCACATGCCGTAGCCCCGGATGTCCCAATGGCCGATCTCGGCGGCGTAGAGCATCCACGATTCGTACGGGTTCAGCGGCCCGCCCATGTAGCGGCTGCGGTAGCTGGCGAAGGTCGCCTTGAAGTTCGGGTAGTCCTTGGCCTGCGGTCCGCGGAGCGACAGGCGCCGGGTCTCGACGGTGGGGATCTGCGTCATCGCGCGGCCTCCCCGGTCCCGGCCCGATGCCGCCAGACATGGATTGCCTCGCCCTCCAGCGCCGCCTCGGCCGCCGAGTCCCGCTGCCCGCCGATCCGGCTCGCCAGCGCGTTCGAGGCCGCGTTGCCGGGGTCCACGTAGCTGACGAAGCTGTCCAGCAGGGTGAAGCCATGATCGCGGGCGGCCGCCGCCGCCTCGGCGGCGTAGCCCCGGCGGCGATGCTCGGCCAGCATCATGTAGCCCAGCTCCGGCTCCGCATCGTCCCATTCGAGGCCCAGCAGGACGAATCCGACGAGCGCGCCGTCCTCCCGCCGCTCCACCGACCACAGGCCGTGACCCTGAAGCATCCAGCCGGCGGTGTAGGTGCAGAACTGCTCCCAGGCCCGCTCCTCGGTGTCGCCCGCCTCGGCGAAGCTCTCCATCTGTTGCAGCGTCTGACGCACGGGCGGCAGGATGTCCTCGTCGTCGACCAGGATTGGCGTGTCAGACTGGGCCCGCAGGGCAGTGTGCAGTACAGCGCGGTTTTCGGTGGTGTTGATCTTCTCGCCACGGAACATCTGGCTGATGCGATCCGCGAGGCCCGCCTCGGCGGTGAGGCGCTCCAGCAGCGAGAGCGCGGTGGCGTCGAGTGCGGTTTT
>JAMWZF010000549.1 GCA_024304875.1 Paracoccaceae bacterium | reverse complement strand
TGCGCCGCCGCCAGCAGCGGCATCCGCGCCACCTGCCAGAGCGCCCCGGCCCCGGCCACGGCCGCACCGCCCACCGCGATGCCGAGCCCTGAGAGCCACCAGGCTGGCCGCAGCTCCAGCGTGCCCGAGACCGACGCGCCGTAGAGCCCCCGCAGGGTCGCCGCCACGTCCGGCAAGAGGGCCGCCGCGACGAGGTAGCCCAGCGCGACCCCGATCGTCCCCGCCAGCAGGGCCAGCGCCAGAAGTTCCGCGCCCATCAGCAGGACAAGCCGCGACAGGGGCGCGCCCAGCGCCCGGAGGGTCCGCACCAGGGGCCGGCGCTGCTCGAAGGCGAGGCCGATGGCGCCGTGCACGATGAAGAGCCCGACGGCGAAACTGAGCATCCCAAAGGCGGTCAGGTTCAGGTGGAAGCTGTCGGTCAGGCTGTCGAGGTCCGTGCCCTGCTGCGGCGGGCGGAGGGCGAGACCGGGCGCGACGTCGGACAGGCCGGGCCGGGCCAGCGGCTGATCCGGGGCGACGACCAGCCGGGACAGCGCCCCCTCCATCCCCAGGAGCCGCTGCGCCACGCCTATATCCGTCAGCACCGTCCCCGGGGCGGTATCGGGCTGGACCACGGGGCGGGGGCCGACCTCGCCCAGCTGCTCCAGCGCGTCGGCCCGCCCGAAGACAAGGCCGGGGCCGAGGAAGTCGCCGATCTCGGCATCCTCCACCGTCACCTGGGCAATCCCGCCGGGCGCGGTCAGCGGGTCGATCCCGATCAGCCGGACGCCGTTCAGCCGCCCCTCGACCACGGGCGAGACGAGCCAGCCTGCGCGGCGGAGGGCGACGTAGTCCGTCTGCGGCAGGGTCCCGCCCTCTGCCGGGACGATCTGCGGATAGGTCCCCTCGCCGAGGGTCGCGGCGGCGGCGTCGTAGCTGGCCCGCGCCTCGGCGTTGATCGCCTGCACCCCGGACCAGAGCGCGGTGGCGAGGGCGAGGCCCGCGATCAGGGTGAAGGCCTGCAGGGGGCTGCGCCGCCAATGCGCCGCCAGGGCGAGCAGGATCGCGCGCGTCACCTGATCACGCCCCGTTCGAGGTGGACCCTCCGGTCCGCGCGGGCGGCCAGCCGGTCTGAGTGGGTGACAAGCAGGAGGGCGGCCCCTGTCTCGGTCACCCGGGCCAGGAGAAGGTCCAGAACGGTGTCGGCGCTGGCCTCGTCGAGGTTGCCGGTGGGTTCGTCCGCCAGCACCAGCCGGGGCCGGGGGGCGAGGGCGCGGGCGATGGCGACGCGCTGCTGCTGCCCGCCGGAGAGGGCCTCGGGATACTTGTGCAGGTGGTCGGTGAGGCCCATCGCGGCGGCGAGACGTTCGACCTCGGCCCGGTCGCCGCGTCCTGCCAGACGCGCCTGGAAGCCGATGTTCGCCGCCACCGTGAGCGAGGGGATCAGGTTGAACTGCTGGAAGACGACGCCGATGGTGCCCCGGCGGAGCGCCGCGCGGCCGCGGTCGTCAAGGGTCGTGACCTCCTGCCCGTCCACCTCGATCCGGCCGGCATCGGCGGTGTCGAGACCGCCGGCAAGATGCAGCAACGTGCTCTTGCCGCTGCCGGATTCGCCGGTCAGGGCGAGGGATTCGCCGCCCGCGAGCGTCAGGGAAACGCCCCGCAGCACCGGCACCGGCCCCTCGGCGGTGTCGAAGGATTTCTCGACGTCTTGGACGATCAGAACCATGGGCTCGGACATTAGGGCCGGCCGGGCCGGGGAGAATATGTCACCCTGTCACAATCCGGATTGCGGCGGGCACGACGGCCACGCCAAAGGGCGCCAGGGCGACGAGG
>JAMWZF010000548.1 GCA_024304875.1 Paracoccaceae bacterium | reverse complement strand
CCTGCGTCGCGCCCGGCCGCCATTGTCGAGGGGGCTCTGCCCCGCGTGTGGCCCCCCGCGGTATTTGAGGCAAAAAGAGGCGGCAAGGCGGCGCCCACTCCTCTTTTCGCCCGAAATACCTCGGGGTCTGGGGCAGCGCCCCAGTCCGACGCTCCGTATCTCGACGTGGTACGACAGTCGCTCTCCACGAGGGGGCCTGCCGACCTCTCCCGCCGATCTCAGGCGGCCTTGGACTTCTTCACCTGCTCCGCCAGGTCCCGCGCGATGGCGAAGGCGCCCTTGATCCGGTCGGCCTCGCTCTTCCAGTCCCGGCGCACGACGATCTTGTTGTCCTTCACCTTGGCCAGCCCGCGCTGATCCTTGATGAAATCGACGAGTCCCGCCGGGTTGGCGAACTTGTCGTTGTGGAACCGCACCGTCGCCCCCTTGGGCCCGCCGTCGAGGTTAGAGATGCCGGCCCGTTTGCACATCGCCTTGATCCGGACGATCAGCATGAGCGTGTTCACCTCCTTGGGCAGCGGGCCGAAGCGGTCGATCAATTCGGCGGCGAAGCCTTCCAGCTCCACCTTGGTCGTGAGGTCCGACAGCCGCCGGTAGAGCCCCAGCCGCACGTCGAGGTCGGGAACATACTCTTCGGGGATCAGCACCGGCACGCCGAGGTTGATCTGCGGCGCCCACTGGCCGTCGTCCTGCAGCCCCTCGGCCTCGCCCGAGCGGATCCGCGCGATCTGGTCCTCCAGCATCTGCTGGTAGAGCTCGTAGCCGACCTCGCGCATCTGGCCGGACTGTTCCTCGCCGAGGAGGTTGCCCGCGCCGCGGATATCGAGGTCCTGGCTCGCCAGCGTGAAGCCGGCGCCGAGGCTGTCGAGCGAGCCCAGCACCCGCAGCCGCTTTTCCGCCTGGGGCGTCAGGGGAACGCGGGGCCGCGTGGTCAGGTAGGCATAGGCCCGTGTCTTGGACCGCCCGACCCGGCCGCGGATCTGGTAGAGCTGCGCCAGCCCGAACATGTCGGCCCGATGCACGATCATCGTGTTGGCCGTCGGGATGTCGAGGCCGCTTTCGATGATCGTCGTCGCCAGCAGCACGTCGTACTTGCCGTCGTAGAAGGCGTTCATCCGGTCGTCGAGCTCGCCCGCCGCCATCTGGCCGTTGGCGACCACGTAGGACACCTCGGGCACCTCGGTCTTGAGCCACTCCTCCATCTCGGGCAGGTCCGAGATGCGGGGCACGACGAAGAAGCTCTGCCCGCCCCGGTACTTCTCGCGCAGGAGAGCCTCGCGCAGGGTGACCGTGTCGAAGGTGGACACGTAGGTGCGGATCGCCAGCCGATCGATCGGCGGGGTGCCGATGATGCTGAGTTCCCGCACCCCCGACAGCGACAGCTGCAGGGTCCGCGGGATCGGCGTCGCGGTCAGCGTCAGGACATGGACGTCCGTGCGCATCTGCTTCAGCCGCTCCTTGTGCTGCACGCCGAAGTGCTGCTCCTCGTCGATGATGAACAGGCCGAGCCGCTTGAATTTCACCGCCTTGGCGAGGACGGCGTGGGTCCCGACGACGATGTCGACGGTGCCGTCGGCGATCCCCTCGCGGGTCTTCGCCATCTCCTTGGCGCTGACGAAGCGCGACATGGGCCGCACCTGCAGCGGAAAGCCGCGGAACCGTTCGGCAAAGCCCTGGAAATGCTGCCGCGCCAGCAACGTGGTGGGGGCGATCACCGCCACCTGGACGCCGGACATGGCGGCGACGAAGGCGGCCCGCAACGCCACCTCGGTCTTGCCGAAGCCCACGTCGCCGCAGACGAGGCGGTCCATCGGGG
>JAMWZF010000547.1 GCA_024304875.1 Paracoccaceae bacterium | reverse complement strand
TCCGGAAAGGCGCAGATCGAGCTGCCGGACGAGGATTTGCAGCTGACCTCCCGCATGTTGGCGAAAACCTGGTTGGCCATGATCAATCACCCTTCCTGCTGGAAAATGGCAGTGGCCCGGCGGCCCGCGTCATCGGCGGCATGAGCCATGACGAGGGGGCCGGGGGCATAATTCTTGCGGGCGGCCGACAGGGCCACGGCCATCACGATGGGGAAGGCGGCGGCGCCGGTGTAGCCGAACTCCGAGGTCGGGGTCCAAAGGTCCATGTTGTCCTTGCGCACCCGCAGGCCCCGCTGCATCGAAAGGGCGACTTCCTTGAAGTAGTACTGCTCTCCGCTCAGGTCCGAGATCCGGTAGTCGATGTTCTCGAAGCTGATCCCGGCCTCTCCCAGGGCCTCCCTGATCGAGGCCAGCAGGCCGTCCGCGCGCAAGGGCAGGTCGGTGTGGATCGTGGCCTCCTCGGCGCCGAAGCCGAGGCCGAGCAGCCGCATGGACCGCCGTCCGCTCGCGGGCCCGCGGGTCAGCACGATGGCCGAGGCCGCCTCGCCGGCGGGAAAGCCGTTGGTGTTCTCCTCGGTCAGGATGCGTTCGGCCCGGTCGAGCGCGGTGATGGTGCCCGAGACCAGGAAGCTGTCGGTCCCCGCCACGATCACCGCCGGCGCCCCGGTGTCCAGCAGGGCGCGGGCGTCGCGCAGGGCGACCGCCCCGCCGGCCGATCCGTGGGGATAGACCTTGGACGAGGCGTTCATCTCGACATCGAGGCGCCCCAGCGCCGCCTCCAGCAGGCTCTCGTCGAGGGCCGGCAGACGCCCGGGCCGCGCCTTCTCGGCCACGCAGAGCAGGACCGGCACCGTCTCCGGCGCCAGGTCGGGCAGGGCGTCGAAACATTCCTGAAGGGCGGGCGCCAGCATCGCCGCCAGCCGGTCGCGGCCCCGCGCGGGAGGCGACAAGGGGACCTGGGCGGCATAGATCCAGCTTCCCCCGTGGGACAGGAACCGGGTCTCGGTGTAATTGTCGAGGGCCGCCCGGTGCGCGGCAAGGGCGGAGGGGGCGTTCAGCCCGATCGCCGTCATCATGCCGCTGGCGACGACATAGGCGCTCATGCGTCGTCCTCCGCCGGCGGAAGGTTCAGCCCGCCCATGGGCCGGTAGGCCTTGCCCAGCCTGCGCGCCCGCCAGAAGCCGCGGGGCCGCGGGCCGACGATCATCTCGCGGATCTCGAACAGGTCCCGGTCCAGCGGGATCGAGGCGCGGCTGACGACCGAGATCCGCCGCAGCTCGGGCTCGATCTCGAGCGTGTCGGTGACGGCCCGGACCTCGACGTCGCCCCGCCTGCGGTGGGCGAAGACGACGGGAATATCGAGACGGGGCAGGGTCATCGTCACCAGCGGCGGCGCGTCGGGGGTCAGGTGCTGAAGCTTGATCTCCTCGCCGCCGACCGGGTGGGGGATGCGCTGGTCCTCGGGGGCGCACTGGTAGTAGCGCTCGTCGAAGTCGTCGGGGAGGAACGGAAAGACGTCCGCCACCCATTCCTCGTCGTAGGTTCCGGCATAGGCCACCCGTTCGGGCCAGCCGCGCCCGATGGGGCCGAAGCTGGCCGGGGTGTAATCCTCCCAGGGGACCTCGGTCTCCTCGCCGGGGCTCTCGCAGTTGGGCAGGGGCCTGCCCTCGATCTTGCCGCGGCTGCGGTACTTGAACCAGCCCCGGCCGACCGGGTTCGGCAGGTAGGCGGGATGCAGCTCCTCGTCCGGGTCGGTGTCGTCCACGCCGCCGAAGGCGTAGTCGTAGGAGATCGGCATGGAGGTGAAGGGCACGGG
>JAMWZF010000546.1 GCA_024304875.1 Paracoccaceae bacterium | reverse complement strand
GACGGGCAGGGGAACCTGATGGACGCCGCCCGCCGCGCCCGGCTCGACCTGATCGGCCGCTGGCGGGGGGACCTCTCCCACGTCCTCTTCGCCCATACGCAGGACGATGTCGCCGAGACCTTCCTGATGCGCCTCGCCCGCGGCTCGGGGGTCGAGGGGCTCTCGGCCCTCTCCGAGGCGCGCCCCGTCCCCGGCCCGAACGGCGGCTGGACGCTCCTGCGGCCCCTGCTGGGCATCTCCCGTGCCGAGCTCCGCCACCACCTGCGCGTCCTCAGGATCCCCTACGCCGAGGACCCCACCAACACGGACGCGGCCTACCTGCGCACCCGCGCCCGCGCCGCCCTCGCCGCGCTGGAGCCCCTCGGCCTCACCGCCGCCGGCCTCGCCGCCACCGCCACCCGGCTGCGCAGCGACCGGGAGGTGGTGCGCACCCGCGCGGCCGAGGTCTGCGACCGGATCGTCCTGTCCCCCGGCGACGACCCCCTCCACCTCGGCACGCTCCGGCTGGATCGCGACGCCTTCGCCCGGGTGGAGCGCAGCACGCGCCTGCGCCTCCTCTCGGCGGCCCTGCAGCTGACCGCCTCCTCCGACTACCGCCCCCGGTCCGACGCGGTCGCGGGCCTTCTCGACCGGCTGGACGGCGGCGGCGCCGGCACCCTGCACGGCTGCCGTGCCGTGCCCCGGGGGCCGGTCCTGCACATCTTCCGCGAATTCGCCGCGGTCCAGGGCCACGAGACCCGGGCGGGAGAGCTCTGGGACACCCGCTGGCACCTGTCCGGCCCGGAGATCGAGGGCCTTGAGGTCCGCGCCCTCGGCTGGCAGGGGGGCCTGCCGCCCGAAGCGCAGGGCCGCACCGGGCTCCCCGCGGGGGCGCTCGCCGCGCTGCCCGCCCTCTGGGACGGCGAAACCCTCGCCGCCTTCCAGCCGCTCGGCATCGGCCCGGGCTACGGCACGCAGCTCCTGTCGCCCCTCGCGCCGCGGACCGGCACCCTGCAGGAGATGCTGCGGACGGCGTAGTCACAAAGCCCCCGGACGGCGCGGATTGTCGCCCCCCTCCCGCTGACAGGGCTTTCCCGTTGAACCTTTGGTGACATCCCCTATTTTACTATGATACCGGCGCACGCCCCCCACCGGGGACCACGACCGGCTCCAACCCGGAGGAGACATCTTGAACAACGCCCGCAACCTGGCCTTCTGGGTCGTCCTGTTCCTGCTCATACTCGCCCTGTTCAACCTGTTCTCGGGCGGGCAGGGGACGATGCAGTCGACGACCCGGTCCTATTCCGAATTCGTCGAGGCCGTGGAGCAGGGGACCGTCTCCAACGTCACCCTCGATGGCGAAACCGTCCGCTACACCTCGGGCGGGACAAGCTACGTCACCATCAAGCCGGAAGATGCCGAGGTCACCAACCTGCTCATCAACAACGACATTCCGGTGACGGCGCGCAGCCAGGAACAGAACGGCTTCACCGCCTTCATCCTCGGCCTCTTGCCCTTCCTCCTCCTGATCGGCGTCTGGATCTACTTCATGAACCGGATGCAGGGCGGCGGACGCGGCGGCGCCATGGGCTTCGGCAAGTCCCGGGCCAAGCTGCTGACCGAAAAGCACGGCCGCGTCACCTTCGACGACGTCGCCGGCATCGACGAGGCCAAGGAAGAACTCGAGGAGATCGTCGAATTCCTGCGCAACCCGCAGAAGTTCAGCCGACTCGGCGGCAAGATCCCGAAAGGCGCGCTGCTCGTCGGCCCTCCGGGCACCGGTAAGACGCTGCTTGCTCGCGCCATCGCGGGCGAGGCGGGCGTGCCCTTCTTCACCATCTCCGGCTC
>JAMWZF010000545.1 GCA_024304875.1 Paracoccaceae bacterium | reverse complement strand
GTTCCAGCCGCAGGATGCGGACGACCTGGCCGGGTTCCTCGGTGCCCTCGATCCGGCGGTGCCGGTCTTTCCGATGGGGGTGGGGTCCAACCTGATCGTCCGGGACGGCGGGGTCGACGGGGTGGTGATCCGCCTGTCACCACGGGGCTTCGGTCAGGTCGGGATCGAAGGCGACAGGGTCACCGCCGGGGCCGCCGCCCTTGACGCCCGCGTGGCGAAGCTGGCCGCCGAGGCCGGCCTCGACCTGACCTTCCTGCGCACCATCCCGGGCAGCATCGGCGGCGCGGTGCGGATGAACGCCGGGTGCTACGGCAGCTACATGGCCGACGTGCTGGAGAGCGTCGAGGTGATCCACCGGAACGGCCGGGCCGAGACGCTGCCGGCAGAGGCGTTGTCGCTGGCCTATCGGTCCTCGCAGTTGCCTGAGGGGGCGGTGATCGTCTCGGCCACCATGCGCGCGCCCCAAGGCGACCCGGCCGCGCTGACCGCCCGGATGGACGAGCAGCTGGCCAAGCGCGACGCGACCCAGCCGACCAAGGACCGCACCGCCGGGTCGACCTTCCGCAATCCCGCCGGTCACTCTTCGACCGGGCAGGCCGACGACACCCACGAGCTGAAGGCATGGAAGGTGATCGACGACGCGGGGATGCGCGGCTTCGCCCTCGGCGGCGCGGTGATGAACGACAAGCACCCCAATTTTCTGACCAATGCGGGGGGCGCCTCAGCATCTGACCTCGAAACACTAGGGGAAGAGGTGCGAAAGAGGGTTTACGCAACTTCTGGCATCACGCTAGAATGGGAGATCATGAGGGTCGGCAAACCGGCTCCTGAAAACACGTAAGAAATTCGGGCCGCGCGGCAGGCAAGGCGCACCCGGTGGACAGGTCGGAAAACGACCTGCGGAACGAGGCGGGACTTAGGCATGTCGGGCGGACATTTCCGCAAGGTTGCAGTCGTGATGGGCGGTCCCTCGGCGGAGCGCGAGGTCTCCCTGTCCTCCGGGGCGGAGTGCGCCAAGGCGTTGCGTGCGGCCGGCTACGAGGTGGTCGAGATCGACGCGGGCCAGACCCTCGCCGGCGACCTTCTTGCCTTGCAGCCGGACGCGATCTTCAACGCGCTGCACGGGCGCTGGGGCGAGGACGGCTGCGTCCAGGGCCTCTTCGAGTGGCTGCGCATCCCCTACACCCATTCCGGCGTGCTGGCCTCGGCCCTCGCCCTCGACAAGGAACGCACCAAGGCGACCTACCGCGCCGCCGGTCTGCCGGTGGTGGAGAGCCGTTTGGCGACCCGGGACGAGATCGAGGCCGCCCACGTCATGCCCCCGCCCTACGTCGTGAAGCCCTACAACGAAGGCTCCAGCGTCGGCATCTACCTCGTCCACGAGGGGTCCAACGGCCCGCCCGAACTGGCCTTCGAGATGCCTGAGGTCATGATGGTCGAGACCTATGTGCCGGGCCGCGAGCTGACGACCACCGTGATGGGCGACCGTGCCCTCGGCGTCACCGACATCATCACCGACGGCTGGTACGACTACGACGCCAAGTACAAGCCCGGCGGGTCGCGCCACGTGATCCCCGCCGAAGTGCCGGACGAGATCACCGCCGCCTGCGAGGACTACGCGATCCGGGCGCACAGGGCGCTGGGCTGCCGGGGTATCTCCCGCACCGATTTCCGCTGGGACGAGGGCAGGGGCCTCGACGGCCTGATCCTGCTCGAGACGAACACCCAGCCGGGGATGACGCCCACGTCGCTGTCGCCCGAACAGGCGGCGCACAAGGGCATGGACTTCCCCGCCTTCTGCCGCTGGATCGTGGAGGATGCCTCGTGCGACAGGTGAACCAG
>JAMWZF010000544.1 GCA_024304875.1 Paracoccaceae bacterium | reverse complement strand
GCCTATTCGGTCGAGACCATGATGACCTCGACCCGCCGGTTCATCTCGCGCCCCTGCCGCCACTTTTCGCCACAAATACCTCGGGGTGAATTGGCCCCTCGGGGCCAAGAGGGGCAGCGCCCCTAGGCCGGAACGGCCACCGGCGCGCGCCGCTCACGGATCGGCAGGTGGATCAGCGCCGAGAAGGCCCCGACGGCCACACCGACCCACCAGACCGCGGTGTAGGAGCCGTAGACGTCATAGAGCCGCCCGCCCAGCCAGACGCCGAGGAACCCGCCCAGCTGGTGCGAGAAGAAGACGATGCCGTAGAGCGTCCCCATGTAGCGCAGGCCCCAGAGGTGGGCGACCAATCCGCTGGTCAGCGGCACCGTTGCCAGCCAGAGCGCACCCATGACGGCCGAGAAGACGAGGACCGACAGCGGCGTGATCGGCAAGAGGATGAAGACGGCCGCGGCGATGGTCCGCCCGGTGTAGATGCCCGCCAGCAGGTACTTGCGGGTGAACCGCTTGCCCAGCCAGCCCGCCGTCAGGGTGCCCGCGATGTTGCTGACCCCGATGACCGCGATGGCGACGGCCCCGAGGGCGCTGGTGGTCGAGATGCCCAGGGTCGTCAGCAGGCCGCCGGCCTGGATCGGGCCGCACATCTCGGTCACCATCGCCGGGAAATGGGCGGTGATGAAGGCCAGCTGGTAGCCGCAGGAGAAGAAGCCGAGGAAGATCATCGTGTAGGAGGGGTCCTTGAAGGCGCGGGTCAGGACCGTGCCCATGCTCTCCTGCAACTCGGTCTTGCTCGCCATCGGGGCGCGCATCATCGGCAGGAACAGGACCGAGGCCGCCACCATGGCGGCGAAGACGACGAAGACCCCCTGCCAGGTCATGACGCCGAGCAGGGCCTCGGCGAGCGGCGGCCCGAAGACCTGGCCCGCGGACCCGGCCGCCGTGGCGATGGCCAGGGACATCGACCGGTTCTCGTCGCTCGCCGCCCGGCCAACCACGGCCAGGATCACGCCGAACCCCGTGCCCGCGATGCCGAAGCCGATCAGCCAGTTCAGCGCCTGGTGCGCCTCGGGCGTGGTGGAGACCGCTGAGGCGAGGAGGCCGACGGCGTAAAGGACGATGCCCCCGATGATCGCCTTGCGGTCGCCGATCTTCTCGGCGATGGCGCCGAAGATCGGCTGGCCGATGCCCCAGGCGAGGTTCTGGAACGCGATGGCGAGGCTGAACTCCGCGCGGGCCCAGCCGAATTCCTCGGCAATGGGAATCTGGAACACGCCGAAGGCCGCACGGACCGAGAAGCCGACCATCACGATCAGGCAGCCGGCGATCAGGACCGGGGTGATGAGGGGGGCGTGGTCGGTGCGCGTCGTCATGGGTCAGGACCTTTGACCCAATCCCGACGCCGGTCAATTCAGGGAATGTGATGTGTCACATCTTTTTCGGATCCGGGCCGTCGTGTCCGGGGACCCCCGGGACCGGCCGTTCCTCCCGCCCGCAGGGACGGCGCTTTGCGGCGATCCGCCAACTCCAGAGTGGGGCGACTCCAGAACGCTAACGTTCTGACGTCCTGGCAGAACCATTATATCGTTATACAACAGATATTTAATCTCCATCGCGCCAAGTTAAGGCCCTCGGCGTTAACCAGATATTCATCCAAAAATCGGCGCGTCCCCGGCGCGGGCGGGGCGGATCGGCGGTGTCTCCATGCGACCGGGAGGGGCACGCACCCGGACCCGGTGCAAGGCCGCTTTCCCCCGCCCCGCCCCCGCGCTATCGAAGGCGGCGATGACCATCGAAGAGGCATATCGCGCCAGGGTCGCCGCCGGCGAGATCACCGCAGATCCGGTGC
>JAMWZF010000543.1 GCA_024304875.1 Paracoccaceae bacterium | reverse complement strand
GGTTGTCGCCGGGCCGGGTCTTCACCGTCAAGGCGACGCCCGCCATGCCACCGGAGGCATGCATCGGCCTGAGGGAAGGGCCTGCGGCGGCCATCCTGGACATGCTGTCCGAGACGTTGGCGACAGGAAGCTTCGCGAAGGCCTCGACAATCTCTTTCGGCGCGGTGGCGGTGCGGTCGAGGATGCGAAATCCGGCAGTCATGGTCAGTCCTTCTGGGTCTCGAGAGGGCGGGCCGCCTCGGCCAGCATCTTGCGGTTGACGATCCGGTCGGCGGGCACCGGCTCTCCGGCGAGAAACTGGATGATCCCGCGCACGGCCTCGCGTCCCACCCGCGCCCCGGCCTCACGGGTGACGCCGCCGATATGCGGGGTCACGACGATGCGGGGGTCGGTCAGGAAGGGATGGTCGGCGGTCGGCGGCTCCACCGCGAAGGTGTCGAGCCCGGCACCGGCCAAGTGGCCCGACCGGATCGCTGCGACAAGCGAGTCCTCGTCGATCAGGCCGCCTCGGGCGGTGTTCACTACGTAGGACCCCTCGGGCATCCGGGCTATGGCCTCGGCGTTCAGGATGTGGCGGGTGTCGTCGGTCAGCGGGCAATGCAGGCTGAGGACGTGGGTGCACTCCAGCATCTCGGCCAGGGTGGCGCAGCGCCCGGCCCTGATGTCCTCGAAGGCTGCGTCGGAAGCGTAGGGATCGTATCCCAGAAGGTTCAGCCCAAGCCCGGAGGCGATCCGCCCCGTCGCGCGGGCGATGGAACCCATGCCCAGCAGGCCCATCGTGGACCCGGAGAGTTCGCGCCCGGCGAAGCCCGGCTTCTCCCAGCGTCCGTCCCGCAGGCTGGCGTCCAGCGGGACGATCTTCTTTACAGCGGCCAGCATCAGGGCGATGGCGTGTTCGGCGACCGAAACGGCGTTGGCCCCTGTCGCGACGAGAACCGGAATCCCCCGCTCGGCGGCTGCGGCCACGTCGATGTTGTCCACGCCGACACCGTGCTTGGAAATCACCCGGAGGTCGGTCGCCCGGTCCATCACATCGGCGTCGATCCGGCCCATGCGGGACACGATGCCGACGGCCCCGGTCTTGGCCAGGAGATCGCCGATCACCGCGCTATCGGCATAGGCCGGGGCATGGACGGTCCGGTAGCCCTCGGCCTCGACGATGGCTTGCGCCGAGGCGTCGAGATCGGGGCCTGTCACGAGGATCGTCCTGGTCATGTCGCACACTCCCACGCAGCCGCAATCACCGCAGCCGACTGGATAAATCTGTTGTCTTGAAGTCTCGCCTGGCTCCTCGGTCCGGGCGATGACCTCCTCTGGGAACTTGCCTAACCGGAAGAATAGCTGCACAAAAGCGCGAAATTCTGGTCTTTAGATTAAGAGAAACTGAACCTAAGCCATGGAGAGTCGGCAGCTTCGCACCCTTGTCGCTATTGCGGCCAATGGCACCTTTGCCCAGGCGGCGGATATCGTCGGGCTCACGCCCTCGGCAGTCAGTCAGCAAATTCACGCGTTGGAACAAGAGCTTGCGGTGACGCTCTTCGATCGCTCGTCGCGTCCTCCAAAGCTCACCGCTCACGGCCGCCAGGTACTGGAGCTCGCCAGGGACGTGCTTCAACTCGAAGAAGACACGAAGGCGAGTTTGCGTGGCGACTGGTTCGCAGGGACGCTGATGCTCGGTTCGGTTCGGTCGAGCGCCCTGAACCTGCTGCCGGCGGCCATCGTGGAGATTCGCAGCAGGTACCCCCAGCTGAAATGCAACCTGAGGGTCGCGCTCTCTGCCTCGCTGATCTCGGACGTCGCCTCCGGCCGGCTCGATGCGGCGGTGGTCGCTGAACACATGGTCATTCCCAAGT
>JAMWZF010000542.1 GCA_024304875.1 Paracoccaceae bacterium | reverse complement strand
TGAACTCGGCCCGTTCGGTCGCCGGGATGACGGCGTCGATGTCGTCGAACTCCCCGCCGCAGCGGTCGGCGACCATGTTCAGCAGGCCGAACGGCCCCGCGCCGCGATTGCGCAGGATCAGGGCGCTGACCGGCGCGCAAAGGTCGGCATCGTAGGCGGCCAGCGCCTCGGGCGTGACGCCGTGGGTCAGGAACATGGCCCCCAGGGTCCGGGCATCCATGATCGCCTGGCTCGCCCCGTTGGAGCCCGTGGGGTACATCGCGTGGGCCGCGTCGCCCATCAGCGCCACCGGCCCGTCGACCCATGTCGGCACCGGGTCGCGGTCGATCATCGGGTTCTCGAAGGCGGCGTCGGCGCCCCGGATCAGGGCGGGGACGTCCATCCAGTCCCAGGTCCAGCCATCGAAATGGTGGATGAAGTCGGAGATCGGCACCTCGCGGAACCAGCCGGTCCGCTGGTGGGCGGAGGGGTCGTCGTAGGTGACTTCGGCGATCCAGTTGATCTCGGCCAGGCCGGTCGCCGGGTCGGGGTGCGAGATCGGGTAGATCACCATCCGCTGCCGGTGGGTGCCGAGCCCGACGAAGGACGAGCCGCTGCGGATCGGTTTCGCGCGCGTCGTCCCCCGCCACATCACGGCGCCGCCCCAATGGATGTCGGGCTGATCGGGATGCATCTGGGCGCGGATGGCCGAATGGATGCCGTCGGCGCCGATCAGCAGGGCGCCGGTCTCGCGGACCTCGCCGGCCTCGGTGTCGAGGATGACGGTCACGGTGCCGTCGGCGTTCGTCTCGTAGGCCCGGGCCCTGGCGCCGAGGCGCAGTGCGTCCTTGCCCGCAAGGCGGGTGAACCGCTCGGCCAGGGCCATGTGGAACCGGCCCCGGTGCACGGCGTACTGGTCCCAGTTGTAGCCCGCGCCGGTGCCCCGCGCCTCGGAGTAGATCTCCTGCCCCTTGAGGCCGACGAGCGCCCATTCGCGGGCCGGCAGGCCGAAGGCGTCCATGTCGCGGGGGGTGAAGCCGAGGTCCGTCAGCTCGCGCACCGCGTTGGGTTGCAGGTTGATGCCGACGCCGAGGGGTTTGAGCTGCCGAACGCTTTCGCAGACAAGGCAGGGCACGCCGATCTGGTGCAGCGTCAGCGCAAGGGACAGCCCGCCGATGCCGCCGCCCGCGATGATGACCCTGTCGGTGCTCATGTGCCTCTCCCCCCAAAGCGCGACGTGGCGTTCCGGTTAGCACAGATCGGGTCGCGGTCCATAGACCGGCCGGGCAGAAAGTTCACGCAGGCGACGACCGGGCCGCCCCGCCGGCTGCCTACCCCACGGGCGTGCCAGATGTGGACACGGTGCGGGATCGCACGGAGACTTGCGCGACCTGACGGACAGGGCGGCGGCGACATGGCCGGCGCGGAGACATTGCGGTTCGCGACCGAACCCCGGGAGGGCGAGACGGTCGATGCAGCCTCCTACCGGCGCATCCGGCTGCACATCGTCAACGGCGCGCAGAAGCCCGGCGAGAAGCTCTGGCTGGAACGGATGCGCGCCGCAGGCGTCCGGCGGCCGGGCTGTTCCGCGAAGGACTCGACCCCGTCGCCCTGCACCGGCAGATCAGCGCGGCCCGCGTCTTCAACGTCTCGAACCGGCCGACCGTCTCGGCACTCTTTGGGAGCCACCTGTTCGGGGAGAAGGCCCCGGGCCGCGATCCGTCAGCAGACCGTGGTCCCGATCCTCGCCATCGTTTGTCGCAAGATGCCCGGGTGACCCCGGGACAGCCGGTCGCCGACCGAAAGGGCCCTCCGTCGCCGCGGCCCGTCACGCAGGACCCAACGGTCCTGGCATGGCAACCCGGGCTTCGTCTTGGGG
>JAMWZF010000541.1 GCA_024304875.1 Paracoccaceae bacterium | reverse complement strand
GGCCCCATTGCAAGCCCGTCACCGGCCCCCTGCCCAAGACGCAGATGGAGTGGGAAATCTACCCCGAGGGCCTGCGCGCGGTGCTGACCCGGATGGCCCGCGACTACGTCGGCGATCTGCCGATCTACGTGACCGAGAACGGCATGGCCTGGGCCGACGAGGTCGAGAACGGGGCGGTCTACGATCCGGTCCGCGTCGATTACGTCTCGTCCCACATCCTCGCCGCCAAGGCCGCGATCGAGGAGGGCGCGAACGTGCGGGGCTTCTTCTACTGGTCGCTGCTGGACAACTACGAATGGGCCTTCGGCTACGAGAAGCGCTTCGGCATGGTCCACGTCGACTTCGAGACCTTGAAGCGCACGCCGAAGGCGTCCTATCACGCCCTGGCCGCGGCCGTCCGGAGGTAAGCGCATGACCCATCCACCCGATACCCTGTCCCTCGTCGCCGACATCGGCGGCACCAACACCCGCGTCGCGCTGGCCGATGGCACGCGCGTCCGTCAGGACACGATCCGGCGCTATGCCAACAAGGATTTCCCGGGGCTCGAGACGGTCCTGCGCCGGTTCATCGAGGACGAAAAGGGCGTGGACGTCGCCGCCGCCTGCGTCGCCGTGGCCGGCCCGGTCCGCGACGGGCGGGCGCATATGACCAACCTCGACTGGTCCATCGACAAGACGACGGTGGCCCGGGCGACCGGGGCCGAGGTGGTGTCGATCCTCAACGACCTTCAGGCGCAGGGCCATGCGCTGGGGCACCTGGACGAAGCCCATGTCACCACGATCACGGCCTCGAAGGGGCCGGCGCCCAGCCCCCATGCGGTGCGCCTCGTGGTCGGAGTCGGCACCGGTTTCAACGCGGCGCCGGTGTTCGAGACGGGGAACGGCCGGCTCGTCGCGCCCTCCGAGAGCGGCCACGCCAACCTGCCTATCCGGACCGAGCGCGAGCTGGCCCTCTGCCAGTACGTCTCGACCGCGCACGGGTTTCCGGCGGTCGAGGACGTGCTCTCGGGCCGGGGCCTCGAGCATGTCTACGGCTTCATCGGGCAGGAGGCGGGGGAGGTCCGCGAGAAGACCGCCGCCGACATCATGGCCGCCTGCAACGACGGCTCGGACCCGCGGGCCGAGGAGGCGGCGGAGCTTTTTGCCCGGATGCTGGGCACGGTCTGCGGCAACCTCGCCCTGATCCAGCTGCCCTTCGGCGGGGTCTACCTCGTCGGCGGCGTGGCGCGGGCCATCGCACCGCACCTCGGGCGGTTCGGGTTTGCCGAGGCCTTCCGGGACAAGGGCCGATTCGCGGGCTTCATGGGCAACTTCGGCGTCTTCCTCGTGACCGACGACTACGCCGCGCTCACCGGCTCGGCGGCGCATCTGTCGGCCCTCGTCGGCGGGGCCAGCGCGCAGGCGGACTGACGCCGGCTCAGATCAGCTCCTGCACCGTCGCGGTCAGGTCCGAGAGCGAGAAGGGCTTGGGCAGGAAGCGGCTCTCGGGCAGTTCCTCCTGCGTGTCGGCAAGCGCGTCCTCGGCGTAGCCCGACATGAAGACGACGCGGGTTTCGGGCCGGGTGACCAGCGCCTTGCGCACCCAGGACGGGCCGTCGAGGCCGGGCATCACCACGTCCGTGACGAAGAGGTCCACGTTGAGCGAGGCATCCTCGAGAATGTCGAGCGCCGCCTCGCCGCAGTCGGCTTCCAGCACGGTATATCCCTTGAGTCGCAGCGCCCGGCTGGCGAAAGCCCGCACCGGCGCCTCGTCCTCGACCAGCAGGACGACGCCATCGGCATTGTGGGTCGCATGGGCGGGCGCGGCGGCGGCGGGTTTCGGCGGCTCGGCCAGCGGCGCGGGGCCGTCGTAGACCGGCA
>JAMWZF010000540.1 GCA_024304875.1 Paracoccaceae bacterium | reverse complement strand
ACCACCTGAGGCCGCGCGCGCGCTCATCGACTGGTCGCGTGTGCGCCATAGTGCCGCGTCGGTTACGTTGGGCGAAGGACAGGCGTTGACCTTTAACGGAATCGCCCAAGGGTTCGCGACAGATCTGGTGGCCGAGGCGCTGCGGGATGCGGGGCTCGAGCGCACGCTGGTCAATATCGGTGAATTTCGAGGCACCGGCGGGCCGTGGAGGCTGGGCATCAGCGACCCCGAAATCGGGATGATCGGCACGCGCACGCTCACCTCGTCGGCCATCGCCACCTCCAGCCCCAAGGCCGTTCCGCTGGGCGGTCAAGGGCATATCCTGCATGGGCACGCAAAACCGCGTTGGTCTACAGTCTCGGTCGAGGCGGCGACCGCAACCATGGCGGACGGGTTTTCCACAGCGCTGACAATGGCCCGCCTTGAGGATATCCGTGCGGCGGTGGGGACATTCGGGATCCGGCGGATCACGCTTGTTAGTGATCAAGGCGATGTCTCGAGGGTCGAGGCCCCTGCATAAAAAAGCCCCCGCATCATGCGGAGGCCTTCGTGTTGTTCAGGCATGCGAGCTTAGCGTGAGGCTGTAACGGCCCGTCCGGTCAGAACCTTGATCAGATGGGCGCGGTAAGCGCCATCGCCGTGCAGGTCGGTGATCATCCCGTCTGCGTCCACACTCAACCCGTCCAGCGCACCTGCGGAGAAATCCGCCGACAGCGCCTCCTCTGCTTCGGTCCACCGGAAAACGCCGCTCTCGGAAGCGCCGGTGACAGCGACCCGCACACCGTCGTCGTGCTTGGCCACAAACACACCCACCAGCGGGAACCGCGAGGCGGGCTGCTCGAACTTCTGGTAGTCCGCTTTTTGCGGCACGGGGAACGTCACCGCCGTCACAATCTCGTCCTCCTCCAACGCCGTTTCGAACATGCCCAGAAAGAAGTCGTCCGCCGCGATGTCGCGGGTGTTGGTGGTGATGGTCGCACCGGAGGCGAGGCACGCTGCCGGATAGCAGGCTGCGGGATCGTTGTTGGCCACCGATCCGCCTATCGTCCCGCGGTTGCGCACCGCAGGATCGCCGATCTTGGAGGCAAGATAGCCGAGTGCGGGATAGCTCTCAGCCAACTCTGTCGCGACCTGCCCGTGCGTCGTCGCACCGCCGATGCGGATCGTTGATCCTTCGCGCGATATTCCGATCATTTCCGCAATCGCGCTGAGGGAGACCAACTTGCTGGGGGCAGCGAGCCGTGCCTTGAGCGTGGGGATCAGGGTTTGCCCGCCGCCAAGAGGCTGGGCTTCATCCGTTTTCAGCGCGTTCACCGCTTCTGCAACTGTCGTTGGACGTTCTATGTCAAATGCATACATGATTTGGGTCCCTTTACGCGTTGTTCATGGCTGACCACACACGGTGTGGAGTCAACGGCATGTCGATGTGTGTGACGTTCTTGCCGCCCGATTGAAGGGCGTCGATCACAGCGTTCACAACTGTGGGCGGGGATCCGATGGCACCGGCTTCACCGCAGCCTTTGGCCCCCAGCGGGTTGTGGGTGCAGGGTGTTCCCTGACTGTGATCAACGATATAGAAGGGCAGATCGTCCGCGCGCGGCATGGCATAGTCCATGTAGGACGCGCTCTCCAACTGGCCATCTTCGTTATAACGCGCCGCTTCCAGCAGCGCCTGGCCGATGCCCTGCCCCAGACCGCCATGCACTTGGCCGGTCACGATCATCGGGTTCATGACATTGCCGAAATCATCCACGGCTGTCATGCGGTCTACCCGCACCTTGCCCGTATCCGGATCAACCTCGACCTCACAGCAGTAAGCGCCTGACGGAAACGTGAAGTTGGCCGGATCGTAGAAGGCTGTTTCCTCCCTGTCTCT
>JAMWZF010000054.1:6574-13107 GCA_024304875.1 Paracoccaceae bacterium | reverse complement strand
GACGACCTCTACGGGCATGTCGGCGACGACCGGATCGCGGGCGGTGCCGGGGCCGATACGCTGACGGGCGGAGACGGGGCGGACCTGCTGTACGGCGGGACGGGGGACGACACCTTGGCGGGCAACCTCGGCGGCGATGTCCTGGCCGGCGGCCCCGGCGCCGACGTCATGCATGGCGGGTCGGGCGCCGATGTTCTTGACGGAAGGGGAGACGGTGCTGCCGATTTCCTCAACGGCGGGGCGGGCAACGACGTTCTGCTGGGCGGCGTCGCCGACGTTCTGACCGGGGGTCGCGGCGACGACACCTTCGGCGGCCAGTCCGATCCCGATGGCCCGGCGATTGTCACGGACTTCGACGCCGCCGCCGATCGGCTTCAAGTGCTCTACGATCCTGCCGGCCCCGTGCCGGCGATCACGACGGCCAGTTCGGCTGCCGGCACCACGATCATGGCCAACGGGCAGCCGGTCCTTGTCCTGAGAGGCATCACCAGCTTCGACACCGCCCTGGTGGAACTGGTCGCCGCTTAGGCCTTTCCTTTCGCGGCGCCCTCGTGTATCCGCGCCCATCCGCCCCTGTTTCGGGGGTCGGTTCACCCTCCAAGGGCCCTGCTGGACGACATCCCGGCTTGCGCCATGACATCCAGACCAAGGAGACCCCGATGTCGATCACTGCCGAAGACAAAGAAAAGGTCATCAAGGAATACGCCACCGCCGAAGGCGACACCGGTTCGCCCGAGGTCCAGGTCGCGATCCTGACCACCCGGATTGCCACGCTGACCGAGCACTTCAAGACCCACAAGAAGGACAACCACGGCCGCCGTGGCCTTCTGAAGATGGTGGCCCAGCGCCGCAAGCTGCTCGACTATCTCAAGGCCAAGGACGAAGAGCGCTACAAGTCGCTGATCGGCCGCCTGGGTATCCGCCGCTGAGGCGGGACGGCCCTCGCAGACAGCGAACGCCCGCAGCCACCCGGCCGCGGGCGTTTTGCGTCTCAAGGGGCCGGTGACGCGGTGTCCCGTTTGACCGGGGCGCGTCCGGTTTGGCATCCTGAGGGACGAGGAGGAGCCGCGATGATCCCGACCCTGAAGGTCCTGTTCTACATGGACAGCCTGCGCAAGCTGGCGCCGTTCTGGACGATTGGCGTGATCGCCGCGATCTGGTGGGGCTCGGCCCTCGCCCTCGTCGCACTGGTCTGGGGCGTGGTGATGCAGTTCTTCGTCGAGTACGTGATGCACCGGTTCCTCTACCACCAGGAGCCGCCGACCGCGCAGAGCCCCTTCAACGACCTCTACCGCAGCCACATCGGCCACCACGAGTTCCCGACCGAGCCGGAGTTCTTCACCGGCGGGCCGAGCTGGTTCGTCGTCAAGTTCGCATTGGGCTCGGCGGCGCTTCACACGCTGATCCTGTGGCCCCTTGCGGGCCTGCCCATCGCCGCCCTCTTTGCCGTCACCGCCGTCTGGGTCGGGTCCGTCTCGGCCTTTGCCTTCTATGAATACTGCCACACGCTGGCGCATCTGAACGTCCCCAAGGGCTGGTTCGGCCAGCGCGTCACGCACGAGCACCTGCGCCACCACTTCAACGACCACGACAGCAATTTCCACGTCAGCTTCGGCATGGGCTGGATCGACCGGCTGTTCGGCACGACCTACGACAAGGACACGGCGAAAGAGCGGTTCGACCGCGAGACCGTGCTGTCCCTCGGCATGGACCCCGAGGACCTGCGGCTGGTCACCGCGCGCAAGACCTTCGGCCTGCCCGCGAAACCCGGGGCGCAGGCCCGCAAGGCCGCGACTACAGCCTGACACCAAACGTGTCTCGACAGCCCCGCGGCGCCGTGGTCTGTCGCCCGCATGACGTCCGTTAGCGCCACCACCCCGCCGGGCACGACGCCCCTGCCCGCCGCCGCCCTTGCGACGCGGCTGTCCTTCCTTGCCGCCGGCTTCGGCATCGCCTGCTGGGCGCCGCTGGTGCCCTTCGCCAAGGCGAACGTCGGCGCGAGCGAGGCCCAGTTCGGCCTCCTCCTGCTCTGCCTCGGGATCGGGTCGGTGACGGCCATGCCGGTCACGGGGGTTCTGTCGACGAGGCTGGGCGCGCGGCCCATCGTGATCTGGTCCGGCGTGGTTCTCGGCCTCGTCATTCCGTTTCTCGCCCTCGCCCAGCAGCAGTGGATTCTGGGGCTGGTCCTGCTCGTTCTCGGCGGCGCCCTCGGCAGCCTCGACGTGGCGATGAACGTGCACGGGGCCGAGGTCGAGAAGCGCGCGGCCCGGCCGATGATGTCGGGGTTTCACGCGATGTATTCGCTGGGCGGGTTCGCCGGGGCGGGCGGCGTTACCGCTCTGCTCTGGGCCGGTCTTTCTCCGACCCTGGCGGCCCTGCTGGGCGCACTTCTGACCCTCGCCGCGATCGGCCTTGCCGCTCCCCGCCTGCTCCGCCGGGCGCAGGGCGAGGAGGCGCCGGCCTTCGTCCTGCCTCACGGAATCGTCGTCCTGCTGGCGATCCTGGCCGGCTGCGCCTTCCTGACGGAAGGCGCGCTGCTGGATTGGGGCGCGCTTCTGCTGATCGACCTCGAGCTGATGGTCCCGGACAACGCGGGCGCGGGGTTCATGGTGTTCTCCGTCGCGATGACGGTCATGCGCCTGCTGGGCGACCGGATCGTCTCGGCCCTCGGCGGGCTCAGGGTGCTGACCGGCGGCGGGATCATCACGATCCTCGGGCTGGGCACGGTGATCCTCGCGCCCAGCGCCGCGCTGGCGCTCACCGGCTTCGCACTGATCGGCGTCGGCGCCTCCAACATCGTGCCGGTCCTCTTCAGCCTCGCCGGCCGGCAGAGCGTCATGCCCCCGGCCCTCGCCATCGCGGCGGTGACGACGACGGGCTACGCCGGCATCCTGCTCGGTCCCGCGCTGATCGGCTTCGTCGCCGAGGCGACCTCCCTCGCCACCGCCTTCTGGATGCTGGCGGCGCTGATGGCGCTGGTTCCGATCTTCGCACGCCCGGCGGCGCGGGCCTGACGCACCGGCGGCCCGGCCCCGCGACAACAGTTCGGTTTGCGTTTTGCCCAGAAACGTATATGTGACGCCCATCTGAAACGTGACGCCCTAGACCCCGGCGCATGGAATGATGATGGGGTCGGCGGCAATGGGGCCGCCAATGCAATGGGAGACCCGGGAGGGCCCGGGAGTGCTCCCTGACAGGATACGCTACATGTTCAACGAAGTGAAAAAATCCATCCAGTGGGGGGAGGAAACCCTGACGCTGGAAACCGGCAAGGTTGCCCGTCAGGCCGACGGCACCGTCATCGCCACCTATGGCGAGACCTCGGTCATGGCCAACGTGACCTTCGCCAAGACGCAGAAAGAGGGCCAGGACTTCTTTCCGCTGACCGTCCACTACCAGGAAAAATACTATGCCGCGGGCAAGGTGCCCGGCGGCTTCTTCAAGCGCGAGGCGCGGCCGACCGAAAAGGAAACGCTGACCGCCCGCCTGATCGACCGCCCGATCCGCCCGCTGTTCGTCCCCGGCTTCAAGAACGAAGTTCTGGTGATGTGCACCGTGCTGTCCCACGACCTGGTCAACGACCCGGACTACGTGGCGATGATCGCCGCCTCTGCCGCCCTGACCCTGTCCGGCGCGCCCTTCATGGGCCCGATCGCCGGCTGCCGCGTCGGCTATGAGGGCGGGCAGTACATCCTCAACCCGATGGTCGAGGATATGCAGAACCTGCGCGGCAACCCCGACCAGCGCCTCGACCTCGTCGTCGCCGGCACCAAGGATGCCGTGATGATGGTCGAATCCGAGGCCTACGAGCTGTCGGAAGAAGAGATGCTGGGCGCCGTGACCTTCGCGCACGAGCAGATCCAGCCGGTTCTGGACCTGATCGTCGACCTCGCCGAGGAGGCCGCCAAGGAGCCCTTCGACTTCCAGGCGCCCGACTACTCGGCCCTTTACGAGGCCGTGAAGGCCGCCGGCCACGACCAGATGAAGGCCGCCTACGCGATCCTCGACAAGCAGGAGCGGGTCGCTGCCGTCGCGAATGCGAAAGAGGCGATCAAGGCGAGCCTGTCCGAAGACCAGTTGTCCGATCCCAACCTGGGCTCCGCGCTGAAAAAGCTGGAATCCGTGATCCTGCGCTCCGCCGTCGTGAAGGACGGCAAGCGGATCGATGGCCGCGCGCTTGACGAGATCCGGCCGATCGTGGCCGAAACGGGCCTGCTGCCTCGGACCCACGGCTCCGCCCTGTTCACCCGGGGCGAGACCCAGGGCCTGGTGGTGACCACCCTCGGCACCGGCGACGACGAGCAGATCATCGACGCCCTGCACGGCAACTTCCGTAGCAACTTCCTGCTGCACTACAACTTCCCGCCCTACTCGGTCGGCGAGGTTGGCCGCGTCGGCTCTCCGGGCCGCCGGGAAATCGGCCACGGCAAACTGGCCTGGCGCGCCCTTCAGGCCGTCCTGCCAGCCGCGACCGACTTCCCCTACACCATCCGCGTGGTGTCGGAGATCACAGAATCGAACGGCTCCTCCTCCATGGCCTCGGTCTGTGGCGGGTCGCTGTCGATGATGGACGCGGGCGTGCCGCTCAAGTCCGCCGTGGCCGGTGTGGCCATGGGCCTGGTGCTGGAAGACGACGGCTCCTACGCCGTTCTGTCGGACATCCTGGGTGACGAGGACCACCTCGGCGACATGGACTTCAAGGTCGCGGGCACCGAGAACGGCATCACCTCGCTTCAGATGGACATCAAGGTCGCGGGCATCACCCCCGAGATCATGGAGAAGGCCCTCGCCCAGGCGAAGGCCGGCCGGATGCACATCCTCGGCGAGATGAACAAGGCGCTGTCCGGTGCCGGGGAGTTCTCGGTCCACGCCCCGCGGATCGAGACCATGCAGGTCCCGACCGACAAGATCCGTGAAGTCATCGGGTCGGGCGGCAAGGTCATCCGCGAGATCGTGGAAGTGTCCGGCGCCAAGGTCGACATCAACGACGACGGCGTGGTCAAGATCGCCTCGCCTAACGCGGATTCGATCCAGAAGGCCTACGACATGATCTACTCGATCGTGGCGGAGCCCGAGGAAGGCAAGGTGTACAAGGGCACGGTCGTCAAGATCGTGGACTTCGGCGCCTTCGTGAACTTCTTCGGCAAGCGCGACGGCCTGGTGCACGTCTCCCAGATCGAGAACCGCCGCCTGAACCATCCGTCGGACGTGCTGAAGGAAGGCCAGGAGGTCTGGGTCAAGCTGCTCGGCTTCGACGACCGCGGCAAGGTCCGCCTGTCGATGAAGATGGTCGACCAGGCGACCGGCGAAGAGGCCAAAAAGGAAAGCGAAGACGCCGAGTAATCGAAACCGCCTTCTGCTTCTGATACGATGAGGGATGTCCGGCCTGCGTGCCGGGCATCCCTTTGCTTTTCGATTGCATTCACAGGTCACGACATGCGCAGGCAGGCACTCAAGATCACGGTCTCGGCCCTCACCCGCGGGCGACCCCAGATGCTGTCGGCCCTGCTGAAATCCTGGGCTGACATGCAGGTCCCGGAGGGCTGCGAGGTGACCTGCCTCATTGTCGAGAACGACAGCGCACCGCGGTCGCAGGCCGTCGTCGCGGCCCACGATCCGCTGAGCAACGGGCTGACGCTGACCTATGCCCTGGAGCCAGAAGAGGGTATTCCGTTCGGCCGAAACCGTGCCGCCAGAGAGGCGATCGCGGCGGAATCCGACTTGCTGGTCTTCGTGGATGACGACGAAGTGGTGGCCGAGGATTGGCTGGTCCGGCTGGTCGACGGTTACCACCGAAGTTCCGCCGTGCTGCTCGGTGCGCCTCTTCGGGTGGCCGAACCGTCCGAGCCCCTGTCGACAACCGAGAGACTCGTTCATGGCGGGCTCGTCATCAAGTACCGGGAAAAGGAGACGCTTGCCGCACGGCGCGCGAGCGACCCCAGCGGACGGGGCTTCACGGTCGCTACCAACAACTGGCTGGGCGAGACACGGCTCTTCTCGGAACACGGGTTCTGGTTCGACGAGACGATGCGTTACACTGGAGGAACCGACTCCAAGTTCAGTGCCGAAGTCCGGGCTGCCGGCCTTCCCGTCGGGTGGGTCGAGGATGCATTTGTCTACGAAGACATTCCGAAGAGCCGCCTGACGCTGCGCTACCAGTTCAGCCGGGCCCGCGACCAGTCCTGCACCAATTTTCACCGCAAGCTGGAGACGCAGCCCGCTGCCCGCTGGATGGTGCTTCTGAGTTTGCCTGCCAAGGCGATCACGTTGCTCATCATCGCGTTGGGCGTTCCCTTCCGGCCCACCCGCTTGCTGAAACTCGTCCAGAAGACCGGAACAGTCAGCGGCCGGGTTGCGGCGGCCCTCGGGTACCGGTCCGACCTGTACCGGACCATCACCGGGAGTTGACCAGCTTCACCGACGCGATCTGCGGACAGCCCGTGTTCTCACAGCCCCGACACCGAATTTTGCCCTTTTTGCAGGGGCGTACTATGTTAGACCGAACACCGCTGCCAACCGACCCGAAAGCCAGA
>JAMWZF010000054.1:0-6564 GCA_024304875.1 Paracoccaceae bacterium | reverse complement strand
TGCCATGATGAACCGCCGCCACTTCCTCGCCGCCGGCCTTGGCACCCTCGCCGCGCCGGCCATCGCCCAGACCGCGAACGCGCCACAGGCCGATACGGCGCCTGCGGCGCCCGAGCTCTGGACGCCGGACCCGATCATGCCGCGGGTGATCCGCCTCGCGACCCCGATGAACCCCGGCGAAATTCATGTCGACCCTGCAACCTTCTCGCTGCTCTGGACCCTGCCGGGCAACCGCGCGATCCGCTATGCCGTCGGCATCGGCCGCGGCGATCTGTACGAAAGCGGCGAGTTCTTCGTCGGCGCCAAGAAGGAATGGCCCTCCTGGACGCCCACGCCCGAGATGATCGAGCGCAATCCCCGCGAATACAAGCAGTGGGAAGACGGCATGCCGGGGGGGCCGAACAACCCGCTCGGCGCGCGGGCGCTCTATCTCTTCGTGCCGGGCCGGGGCGACAGCTTCCTGCGGATCCACGGCACCAACGCGCCGCGCACGATCGGCAGCGCGGTGTCCAACGGCTGCGTCCGGCTGGTGAATCCGCATGTCCAGCATCTCTACGAGCAGGTGCCGCTGAATACGCGGGTCGTGCTGGGCGCAAAGGCCTAGGGTTCAGCCGAGGTCGATCCCGGTTCGCTGCAGGAACCGGACGGCGCGGAGGTCTTCGACCTCATCGGCTTCTATGTTCTCGACGGTCCGGCGAACCTTGCGCCCGTACTCTTCCGCCTTGCCGCGCAGGTTCGGCCCGCGCGCGATCTTGGCTTCCAGCTCGGCTTTCGAGCGGGCGTAGTAGTGGTTCAGCTGGATGCGGTCGGTGGAGTAGAACTCCGGACGCTCCCGCCTGGCCATTGGAACCTTCTCCCCGCGATCGTTCCAGGTCACGTCGCCGGCGTCCGTTTCGGCGGAGTGAACGCGCAGGGCCGTCAACCGGCAGGGATCGACAAGGGACTTGAAGGCGCGGACGCCCCGCACATCGCTCATCGGGTCGCGGGCCCGCCGCGTGTAGTTGCGCAGGACGCCGCCGTCGGGCGGCGCGGCATGGCCGGAATGGCCGAACATGTGCCAGGGCAGCGACACGGCCGGCACGTCCAACCCCGCGAGAGCCTCGGGCAGGCTGTCGCCGCGCGCGGGTATCAGGAACTCGTCCACATCTATGAAAGCCATCCAGCGCAGGTCCGCACCGAAGTTCGCCGCTGCATGGGCGTAGGCCAGCACCTGGTTGTGGATCTCCCGGTCCAGCCGGCTGTCGCGCAGGTTTTGAATCCAGGGAATGACGTGCAGCGACCCGGACGGAAGCACGGTGCGCAGGATGTCCGCCGTGCCGTCTCCCGGTGCGCCGTCGTAGACGACGAAGCGTCGGACGCCCACCGCGTGGTGGAACCGCGCCCATTCGCCGATATGGGCCTGTTCGCCCTTCACGATCAGGCCGATGCCGATCCCCTCCCGCCCCGGCGCGGGGGCAGGAGGGGTCAGGCCGATCTTGGTCAGCTTGCCGAGGAAAGGCAGGCGCACCCGTCAGGCCGGCAGCTTGGCCATGCGCAGGTAGGGCAGCTTGGTGTCGATGGAGCCGTACTTGGCGATGGCGTCCTCGTCCGACACGGCCACCGGGACGACCACGTCGCCGCCGGGCGTCCAGTTCGCCGGGGTCGCCACGTTCTCGCGCGCCGCCGTCTGCAGCCCGTCGAGAGCGCGCAGCACCTCGGCGAAGTTCCGGCCGACGTTCATCGGGTAGGTCATCATCAGCTTCACCTTCTTGTCCGGGCCGACGATGTAGACGACGCGCACCGTCGCGGTGTCGTTCGGGGTCCGGCCCTCGGGCAGGTAGGCTTCGGCGGGAAGCATGTCGAAGGCCTTGGACAGTTCCAGGTCCTTGTCCGCGACGATGGGGAAGTCGGCGGAGGCACCGCCCACCTTCTCGATGTCGCGCTTCCATTTGACGTGGTCCTCGACCCCGTCGACGGAGATGCCCATGACCTTGGTGCCGCGCAGCTCCCATTCCTTGGCGAGCTGCGCGACGGCGCCGAATTCGGTGGTGCAGACCGGGGTGAAGTCCTTGGGATGGGAGAAGAAGATCGCCCAGCCTTCGCCGACGAAGTCATGCAGGGTGGTGGTGCCCTGGTCGGTCTCGACGGTGAGGTTGGGGATCTCGTCATTGATGCGAAGTGCCATGCTAGGGTCCTCCTTGGGGTCTGTCACGGCACGGGCCGGATGCCCGTGTTGTCTCGACGGCATATAGGTCAGCGGGACGGGACCCGAAACCCCGGGTGCGCCGGGACGCCCCCTTGGGCAGGGCACCTGGGGTCGTCCCATGTGCATTCTTGCGCAGAATAGGTTCCGGACTTGGGCTATATGTGCCTTCATCTGTCGCTATCTCTATGGCAGACCCAGTCAGAGGAGCAGAGCCATGCTCAAGCAGATCAAAGGCCTTCACCACGTCACCCTCCTGGCCTCTTCGGCCCGCGAGAATAACGCGTTCTTCACCAATGTCCTCGGCCTGCGCCGGGTCAAAAAGACAGTGAACTTCGACGCGCCCGACGTCTATCACCTCTACTACGGTGACGGCGCCGGCACCCCCGGCAGCGTGATGACCTACTTCCCCTTCCCGAACGCCGCCCGCGGTCAGCTGGGCACGGGCGAGGTCGGGACGACCGCCTTCACCATTCCCGTCGGCTCGGCCGGCGCCTGGGAAGAGCGGCTGGCGACCTTCGATGTGAAGAGCACCCGCGACACCCGCTTCGGCGAGGTCCGCGTCCTGTTCGAGGGGCCGGATGGCGAGCATCTGGCGCTCGTCGAGAAGGACGACGACCGCGAGCCATGGACCGGGAACGGCATCGGCGAAGAGATGGCGATCCGTGGTTTCCACTCGGTCGACATGCGCCTGCGCGACGCCGGGGCGTCGTCCGAGCTCCTCAAGTTCATGGGCTACGAGACGGTGGATACCAAAGACAACGTCACCCGCTTCCACGTCCCCGGCGGCAACGAGGCCAATGTGATCGACATCGAGACCCTGCCCCAGGTCGGCCACGGCCGGCAGAGCGCAGGCTCGGTGCACCACGTCGCCTTCGCCGTCGAGAACCGCGCCCGCCAGCTCGAGGTGCGCGAGGCCCTGATGGACACCGGCTACCAGGTCACGCCCGTGATCGACCGGGACTACTTCTGGGCGATCTACTTCCGCACGCCCGGCGGGGTCCTCTTCGAGGTCGCCACCAACGAGCCCGGTTTCGACCGGGACGAGGACATGGCCCACCTCGGCGAGGCGCTGAAGCTGCCCTCGCAGCACGCCCACCTGCGGGCCGAGCTGGAGAAATACCTGGAGCCGATCGAATAAGATGACCTACCAGGCGAACAGAACAGAAGGGGCGCCCGGGGCGCCCCTTTTCCTCACCTTCCACGGCACCGGCGGGGACGAGAGCCAGTTCCACGGCTTTGCCCGGGACCTGATGCCAAAGGCCCATGTGGTCAGCCCGCGCGGCGACGTCTCCGAAGGCGGCGCGCTTCGCTATTTCAAGCGGACCGGCGAGGGCGTCTACGACATGGCCGACCTCGCCCGCGCGGTGGACAAGATGGCCGGGTTCATCCGCGCCGAGGCGGAGCGGACGGGGGCGGAGCGCGTCATCGGGCTGGGCTACTCCAACGGCGCGAACATCCTTGCCGCCGTGGTGCTGGAGCAGGCCGACATCGTGACCGACGCCGTGCTGATGCATCCGCTGATCCCGTGGGACCCCGAGCCGCAGCCGGGTCTCTCCGGCGTGCGGATGCTGGTGACGGCGGGCGAACGCGACCCGATCTGCCCGGCACCGCAGACGCGGGCCTTGCTGGACTACCTGACCGCACAAGGTGCCGAGGTGACGGATCTCTGGCACCCCGGCGGACACGAGATCCGGCAGGAGGAAGTGACGGCGGTTCAGGCCTTCCTGGGCTGAGCCGGGCCGCGCCTCGGGTCAGGCGCCTGCGGGGCGGACCGGACCTTGCCCGGCGCCGGACGCCTCGATCGCCGCGGCAATCTCGGTTCGGTCATCGTCCGTCAGCTTGAGGGTCGCGGCCGGCAGCCAGCCATCCACCTGTTCGGGCGAGCGCGCGCCGACGATGGCGGCGGTCAGACCCGGCCAGTCCAGCGTCCAGGCGATGGCGACGGCCCCCGGCGTGACGCCGTGGCGGTCAGCGATCGGTTTCAGGGCCTCAGCCAGCGCGAGGTTCGCCTTTAGCTTGTCGCCCGAGAACTCGGGGTTGCCGCGCCGCCAGTCGTCCTTGTCCAGCGCCTCGGCCCGTTCGTGGCTGAAGCGGCCGGACAGCAGGCCCGACTGCATCGGCGAATAGCAGATGACGCCGGTGTCGTGGGCGTCGCACCATGGCAGGATGGACTCCGCCGTCTCGCGCCGGATCATCGAGAACGGCGGTTGCAGGGTCTCCACATGGCCCATGGCCTCGGCCGTCTCCAGCTGCGCGGCGTCGTGGTTGGACAGGCCGACGTGGGCGACCTTGCCCTCCTCCTTCAAGCGCAGGGCGGTCGCCCAGTACTCCTCCAGCGGGATGTCGTCGGCGGGCCAGTGGATCTGGTAGAGGTCGATCACCTCGACCTTCAGCCGCCGCAGCGAATCCTCGCACTGCTGGGCGAGGTCGGCGCTGACCCGGCGGGGGTTCTTGCCCTCGCTGTCGCGAACGATGCCGCCCTTGGTAAAGACATACGGACGGTCGGCCTGGGGGATCCCCTCCATGGCCATGGCGACCACCTCTTCGGAGTGACCGTTGCCGTAGACGGCGGCGGTGTCGATCCAGTTCACGCCCGCCTCGACCGCGTGGCGGATGGCGGCGACGGACTCGCCGTCGTCCTGCGGACCCCACATGTTGCCGCCGATGGCCCAGGCGCCGAAGCCGACGGGGGTGATCTTCAGGCCGGTGCGTCCGAAATCGCGGGTGGGCAGGTCGGTCTGCATGGTGGGTCCTCCTTGTGTCTGGTACCGCTATCTGCCCCGGAGGGGGGCGGGGTCAAGGTCGGCGGCCCGTCTCAGAACGGCGCTTTCACCGTGAACCGCTCGCCCCGGCCGCCGTCCGGATGGCGGAAGCCCAGCGTCTCGGCATGGAGCATCAGGCGCGGGAAATCCCGCGCGGCGCCCGTCGCGTAGAAGGGATCGCCCAGGATCGGATGCCCGAGTTCCGCCATGTGGACGCGCAGCTGATGAGACCGGCCGGTCTTCGGCATCAGGCGCACCCGGCTCTCGGCGTCGGAGGCGCGCATCACGCGCCAGTCCGTCACCGCTTCGCGGCCGTTCTGGTGATCCACCATCTGCCGCGGCCGGTTCGGCCAGTCGACGATCAGGGGCAAGTCCACGGTGCCCGTCTTCGGCTCCAGCCGGCCCCAGACGCGGGCGACGTAGACCTTCTTGGTCTGCCGCTTCTCGAATTGCAGGCCGAGGTGCCGCTGGGCGTGGGGGGTCAGGGCGAAGACCATGACGCCCGAAGTGTCCCGGTCCAGCCGGTGGACCAGCAGGGCCATGGGAAAGGCCTCCTGCACCCGGGCCAGCAGGCAATCGGCCAGCTCCGGCCCGTTGCCCGGCACCGACAGCAGGCCCGACGGCTTGGCCACCACCAGCACTTCGTGATCGGCGTGGACCACGTCCAGCGGGTCCTGCGGTGGGGCGTAGGTGTCGCTCATCGGCGCGCCCGCAGCAGGCTGACGGAATAGAGGCCGAGCGCGACCCAGATCATCGGCAGGGCGATGGCGCGGCCGAGGCCGACCTCTTCGCCGAAGACGAGGACGGCGACGAGGAAGATCATCGTCGGCGCGATGTATTGCAGGATCGCGATGGTCGACAGGCGCAGGCCCTTGGCGCCATTGGCGTAGAGGATCAGCGGCACGGCGGTGACCACGCCGCAACCCATCAGCAGAAGCGTATCGGCGAGAGAGCCGCCGAAGGCCCCCGCCGGCCCGAGCCAGAGCAGGTAGCCGAGGCCGAAGGGCGTCAGGATCAGCACCTCGAGCAGGAACCCCTGGTTCGGCCCGATGGGCAGCTGCTTCTTGGCGAGCGCGTAGAGGCCCCAGGACAGGGTCAGGCCGAGGGAGGCCAGCGGCAACGCCCCCGCCTCGACCGTCAGGACCACGACGGCGAGGGCGGCCAGAAGGACGGCGCCTGTCTGAAGCCGCGTCAGCCGCTCGCCCAGAAGGGCGGCGCCGAGGAAGACCGAGAAGATCGGATTGATGTAGTAGCCCAGCGCCGCGTCGATCGCCCGTCCCTCGGCGACGGACCAGACGTAGATCGCCCAGTTGGCGGTGATGAGCGCGGCGGTGACCATGCCCATCGCGATGGTGCGCGGCGAACGCAGGGCCACGGCGATGTCCGTGGTCCGCCCCAGCGCGATCAGCACCGCCCCCGCCACCGGCACCGACCAGAGGATGCGGTGCGCCACCACCTCGACCGGGCCGAGGTGGTCCAGCGCCTTGAGGTAGAGCGGCAGGAACCCCCAGAGCGTGTAGGCGAGGATCGCGAAGGCGAAGCCGCGGGGCGTGTCGCCGGTCCGGGTCGGGGCGGGAAGGACGGTCATGATCCTCCGTTAGGCGCTCGGCCCGGGGC
>JAMWZF010000539.1 GCA_024304875.1 Paracoccaceae bacterium | reverse complement strand
TCCACGCCTACGGGTCCAACGCCCGCGTGGGCGAGGGCGAGTGGATGGTGGTCGAGGCGGACGAGAGCGACGGCACCTTCAACCGCCTGCCCGCGACCATCGCCGTGGTCACCAACATCGACCCCGAGCACATGGAGCACTGGGGCACCGAGGAGAACCTGCACCGGGGCTTCTACGACTTCGTCTCGAACATCCCCTTCTACGGCCTCGCCGTCTGCTGCACCGACGATTCCGCCGTGCAGGCCCTGGTCTCCAAGCTGACCGACCGGCGCGTCGTGACCTACGGCTTCAATGCGCAGGCGGACGTGCGGGCCACGGGCCTGAGCTTCGACAAGGCGGGCGCGCATTTCGACATCGCGCTTCAGGCCGAGGGGACCGTGATCGAGGGCTGCACCCTGCCGATGACGGGTGACCACAACGTCTCGAACGCGCTGGCCGCCGTGGCCGTGGCCCGGCACCTCGGCATGAAGCGCGAGGAGATCCGCGTCGCCCTCGCCGGGTTCAAGGGCGTCAACCGCCGGTTCACGAAAGTGGGCGAAGTGGACGGCGTGACGATCATAGACGACTACGGCCACCACCCGACCGAGATCGCGGCGACCCTCAAGGCCGCGCGCCAGGCGACGGAGGGCCGGGTCATCGCCGTGCACCAGCCGCACCGCTATTCGCGTCTGCACGACCATTTCGCCGCCTTCTGCTCGTGCTTCAACGAGGCGGACGTGGTCGCCATCGGCGAGGTCTTTGCCGCCGGGGAGGAGCCGATCGCGGGCGCGACCCGCGACGATCTGGTGGCGGGCCTGATCCGCGCCGGCCACCGCCATGCCCGCGCGATCACCGACCAGGATGACCTTACCCGCCTGGTCAAGGAACAGGCCAAGCAGGGCGACATGGTGGTCTGTCTCGGCGCCGGCACGATCAGCGCCTGGGCGAACCAGTTGCCGGAGAAGCTGAAGGCGTGAGCTGGCTCTGGGTCATCATCGCCGTCATCGTCGGGACGGCGGTCCTGGGGGCGATCCGCTACGTCCGCCTGTTCTTCTTCGCCTTCTTCCTCGCGGCGGGGTGCCTGCTGTTCCTGCACATGCAGACCGATCCGGTCGAGGGGGGCAGCGGCCTCGCGGCCCTGATGGGGGGCTTTTCCCTGCGCTCCCGCGTCCGCCGGCTTCTCGGGGTCATCGCATGAGCGGGGTCGTCGTCGCGGCCTGCCTCTGGGTTCTGGCCGCGAGCGTCACGGCCATGCTGCCGATGCGCCATCAGTATGTCCCCGGCATCAGCCTGCTGGTCGCCGCGCCGGTGCTGATCGTCTGGCTCGGGGCGGCGCATGGCTGGTGGCTCTCGGCCGTCGCCCTGGCCGCATTCGTCTCGATGTTCCGCCGTCCGTTGATGTATTTCTACGCCCGCGCGCGGGGCGAGCATCCGGACATCCCGCGATGACCCTCTCCCTGATCTGCGCCTTCCTCTGGTTCATCACCGCCAATGTCGCGGCCGTGATCCCGAGCCGGGACCATCACTGGACCCGCGCCTATGTCCTGATCGTACTCGGCATCCCCCTGGTCGGCTGGGTGACCTATCAGAACGGCCCCTGGATCGGGCTGGCCTGCCTTGCCGCCGGGGCCTCCGTCCTGCGCTGGCCGGTGATCCACCTCGGCCGCTGGGTGCGGGGCCGCGTGAGCCGCTAGGGTCCCGCGTCCTTGCCCGCGTCTTTGCCCGGTCGGGCAGGCCAGGGGTTGCCCCGCCGCGCCCGGCCCGGCAGACAGGCTCGGACACGACCCGAGAACCCCGATGACCGACCTGCCCGACACCCGCGGCCCCCTGTCCCCGAACCGTCCGCTTGCCGACCTCACCTGGCTGCGGGTGGGCGGGCCGGCGGAGTGGCTGTTCC
>JAMWZF010000538.1 GCA_024304875.1 Paracoccaceae bacterium | reverse complement strand
CCGCCCCTCGCCATCATGGCCGAGATCTGGGCGGAGGGCGGCATCGGCCCCGCCCGGCTGGCGATCATGGAGCGGGCGCCGGGGCCGAAGACGGCGATCCTCGGGCGCAGCTCCGACCGGCCCGCCGGCGTGCTCTTCGCCGCGATCCACGCCGGCATCGCCATGCTCCACGCCATCGAGACGGCCCCCGCCCACCGCCGTCAGGGCGTCGCCCGCAACATGATGCGCGCGGCGGCGCATTGGGCGGCCCGGAACGGGGCCGAGACGCTCGCCCTGCTGGTCACACGCGCCAACGAAGCGGCCAACCCGCTCTACGCTTCCCTCGGCATGACGGCTTTGGCAGGGTACCACTACCGGATCAGGGAGACCCAGGTTTGACCAAGCACAGCCCCACCGCCCTCGACCTGCCCCAGGTCGAGCCGCTGCCGCCCGAGACGCGGAAGTATTTCGACGTCTGCGAGGAGAAGCTGGGCATGGTGCCCAACGTCCTGCGCGCCTACGCCTTCGACATCGGGAAGCTGAACGCCTTCACGGCGATGTACAACGACCTGATGCTGGGAGACTCGGGCCTCACCAAGCTCGAGCGCGAGATGATCGCCGTCGTCGTCTCGGCCACCAACCGCTGCCACTACTGCCTCGTCGCCCACGGCGCGGCGGTGCGGCAGCTCTCGGGCGACCCGGCCCTCGGCGAGGCGCTGGTGACGAACTGGCGGGTGGCGAACCTGGACGGGCGGATGTGGGCGGTGCTGTCCTTCGCCGAGAAGATGACCCTCGAGAGCGCGAAGATCCTCGAGCAGGACCGGCAGGCGCTTCGCGACCAGGGGCTGTCGGACCGGGACATCTTCGACGTGATCTCGGTTGCGGGCTTCTTCAACATGACCAACCGGGTGGCGAGCGCCTCGGCGATGGTGCCGAACCCGGACTACCACGCGCAGGCCCGGTGACGCGTCTCGCCGCCCTACTCGCCGTCCTGGCCGCCCCGGCGGCGGCGGTCACCCTCGACTTCCCGGCCAACGCCGAGATGAAGGCCGAGGTGACGACGCCCTTCGCCGCCCACCGGCTTGCCACCGGCCCCTGGCGCGAGGGCGAGACGGTGCCGACCCAGCGGGCCGAAGGGGCGGTGACCCGGCAGGCCTGGCGGATCGACGCCACCGGCCTCACGCCCCTTCAGATGATCGCGCCGCTGCGCGAGCAGCTGACCGAGGACGGCTTCCTCGTCATCTACGACTGCGCCGGGCCGGACTGCGGCGGCTTCGATTTCCGCTTCGCGATCGAGGTCATGCCGCCGCCCGCGATGTATGTCGACCTGCTCGATTACCACTACCTCGCCGCGATCCGGGGGAGCGATGGCAGCGCGGTCAGCCTCGTCGCCTCGCGCACGGCGCAGACCGGCTTCGTCCAGATCACCGCCGTCAGCCCGCCCGAGGCCGAGGGGCTGGACGCCGGGGCCCGCGGCCAGGCCGCACGCGCCGCCGGCGCCGCGAGCCTGCCGGACATGCCCGAGGGCGACGTGGCGGTGCAGCTGGAAACCGCGGGACGGGCGATCCTGCCGGACCTCGTCTTCGACACCGGCTCTTCCACCCTCGGAGAGGGCGACTTTCCCTCGCTTCAGGCGCTGGCCGACTACCTGACGGCCAACCCCAGCCGCGTCGTGGCCCTTGTCGGCCATACCGACAGCGTCGGCGGCCTCGACGTCAACATCGGCCTGTCGAAACGGCGCGCCGCCTCGGTCCGCGAACGGCTCGTCAGCCAGTTCGGCATCCCCCGCCGGCAGCTGCAGGCCGAGGGCATGGGCTACCTCTCGCCGCTCGCCACCAACCTCACCGAGGAGGGGCGCGAGATGAACCGGCGGGTCGAGGTCATCATGGTCTCGACCGAATAGGC
>JAMWZF010000537.1 GCA_024304875.1 Paracoccaceae bacterium | reverse complement strand
AAGACCCACCTCACGGGCGCCCTATCCCTACGTCATCGCCTCGGATGAGCGGCGGATTGCGTTTTTCTGCCAGAATGAAGGGGAAGAGCGCCTTGCTTCTTCATTCTGGCCAAAAAACGCATTCCCGCCCGCAGACAGGGGCGCAGCCCCCCGGGGGCCAGGAACCCTCGGTCTCGACCGGCGCCCCCCTCAGCCGATCCGCTCCAGAACCTCTTCCAGGGCATCGGTGACCAGCTCCAGGCAGGTGGTGTCCGAAAACCTGTGGTCGGCGTCCTTTACCAGGGTCAGCCGCATGTCCGGGCCTGCCGCATGGTCCAGGAGCCGCAGCGCGGTCGCGACCTCCACGTCCTCGTCCGCCGTGCCCTGCAGGAAGCGCACCGGCATTGGCAGGGACAGCGGATCGCGCAGGACGAGCCGGGTCCGGCCCTCCTCGATCAGGCGTTTGGTGATGACGTAGGGCTCGCCGTAGTCCGAAGGGCGGGCGTAGCGCCCCTCGCGCATCAGCTCCTCGCGCTGGTCCTCGGTCGCGCCGGCCCACATGCCGTCCTCGGTGAAGTCGGGGGCGGCGGCGATGGTGACGAGGGCGGCGACCTTGTCCGGCATCTCGCGCGTGAGGAGGAGCGAGATCCAGCCACCCATCGACGAGCCGACCAGCACCGCGGGGCCGTCGATCAGGTCCACCGCCGCACGGGCATCCTCGAACCAGTCGCCGATGGCGCCCTCCTCGAAGGCGCCCGAGGATTGGCCGTGGCCGGAGTAGTCGAAGCGCAGGAACTCGCGCCCCTTGTGCCGCGCCCAGTCCTCGAGGTGGACGGCCTTGGTCCCCTCCATGTCGGACTTGAAGCCGCCGAGGAAGACCACGGCCGGCCCGGCCCCGGGGGTCAGGTGATAGGCGATCTGCCGCCCCTCGGGCGTCGTCAGCATCTCGGGCTCAGCCATCCTGTTCCACCTCCTCCAGTCCGCGCGCGATCCAGGCGCCCGCCAGTGACATCACGAGGAAGAGGCCGATCGCAAGGGGGACCGACAGCGCCGCGACCCCGGCGCCGATGCCGCCCATCGCCAGCAGGATGATCCCGACCACCGTGTTCGACACCGCCGTGTAGCCCGACCGGTCGTCCTTCGGTGCCATGTCGACGAGGTAGGTGGACCGCGCCTGCCGGACCCCGTGGTAGGCGACCATGAGCAGGAAGAGCACGGCCGGGATCGCCCAGCCCGTGCTCGCCCGCCCCGCCGCATCGACCCCGAGGGCGAGGCCGAGGGCTGCCGCTGCCGCGACGCCGGCCCAGATCAGGACGAGCCGCGAGGACCGGTCGGAGAGCCGCCCCCAGACGTAGGAGGAGACGAAGGAGGCGACCGCCGAGGCCAGCACCAGCGCCCCCAGCTGCCGCGCCGGATCGTCGCCCGAGGCCAGCAGGACGAGGTAGGGCGGCGCGAGGGCGGTCCCGACAAGGGCACCCCGGGCGGCGATGAAACGGCGGAGCTGGGCGTCCTCGCGCAGGAGCCGCATCTGGCCGACGGACTCCGCGACGGATTTCGCCTCACCGGACTGCGCCTCTTCGGTGATGGTGGAGAAGAGGGCCGCCGCCAGCAGCCAGGCGGCGGCGGCGAGGACGAGGGCCCCTATGACCAATAGAAAACGATCCGCGATCCCGGACATCAGCAGCAGGGCGAAGACGACGACCGCGGCGGAGGAGACCGAGGAGGCCGTGCCGGTCGCCGTCCCCCGCCGCGTCTTGCCCACGGTCTTGCCGAGCACGTCCTTGTAGCTGACCGAGGCGACGGAGCGGCTGACCGCCAGCAGGGCGAGGAGGGCGACAATCACCGCGCCCGCGGTCCCGCCCTCGAGCGTCAGGCCGGCCATCACGATCCCGGCGCAGGCGATCCCCTGCCC
>JAMWZF010000536.1 GCA_024304875.1 Paracoccaceae bacterium | reverse complement strand
GTTCTGCGCCAGACAAGATGCCCGAGAGCTATTCTCGTTATCTTGTCAACGGGTTACGGGAAGACTTTGACATGCCCGGCACGCCGATCCGTCTGCACTTCCGCGGTCAGGGGGACGCAAATCCCTACAAGAACCGCAAGAAATCGACCCCCTCGCGGCTGCGCAAACACCTCGGCAAGCCGAGCCCGAAAGGCGGCTAGACCGGCTTCGGCAGACGGACGTGCGGCAGGCGCCAGGTGACGAGGGCGACCAGTAGCGCACCCGCCAGGGCGAGCGCGGCGACGAAGATCTGGTCCATCCCGTTCGCCGCGACGATGCCCACCAGCGCCCAGACCACGGCAAGGCCATACGCCGACCCCGCCCGGCTGCCGAGCAGCACCAGCAGTGCCACGGCGAGGGCGAGGAGGATCGCGAGGACCGCCCAGATCACCGCGCCGAACAGGATGCCGTAGCCCGCCAGCGTCGTTGCCAGGGACACGCAGGAGGCGGCGGTGAGCCATCCGGCGTAAAGACCTGACGGGAAACGGAAAAGCCAGGGTTCGGTCCTGGGCGACCGGGCCACCGCGGCGATGGCGAAGACGGCCATGACGACGATGGTGACCGTCGCCCAGATCGCCGAGGCATTGGCAATGGCCAGCCAGGGCACGCCCACCGCGAGGCTGATCGCCAGGGGCCAGCGGGCCCGGTGCCAGGCGTCGTCCTCGGCCCGTTTCCAAAGGCCGTAGGCGGCCGAAACGATCAGCCAGACATAGATCAGTCCCCAGATGGAGAAAGCCCAGCCCGCGGGCTGCACCGGCGGGTCGATCTGCGGGATCGGCAGCTGGTCCGCCTCGAACCCGCTGAAGGGCGAGGTCACGAAAGGCGCGCCGGCGAAGGCGACGGCGAGGATAAGGACACCAATGGCGAGGGCACGTTTCATGGGTGGGAAGATAGATCGCCCGGCGCCAGTTCAATCCCCGGCTCACGCGGTCGGGAAAACCGCACTTGACCCGAGGGGAGGCGCGGCGCGACCCTCGCCCCATGAAACGCATCGCCATCTTCTGCGACGGGACCTGGAACCTGACCGATCTGAAGGATCGGCAGACCAACGTGGTCCAGCTCGCCCAGGCCGTCCGCCATTCCGCCGCCGACGGGACCAAGCAGGTGCCGGTCTACATCCGCGGCGTCGGCACCGGCGTGGGGTCGAACTGGTTCGCCCGGACCACCGACAAATGGCTTGGCGGCGCCCTCGGCTGGGGGCTGGAGCGGAACATCGTCGATGCCTACAAGGCCTTGATCTGGCTCTATGAACCGGGGGACGAGATCTACATCTTCGGCTTCTCCCGCGGGGCCTATACCGCCCGGTCGCTGGCCGGGCTGATCCGCAAGGCCGGTATCCTTCCGCGGGCGCGGATCGACGAGGTGGGGGCGGCGATGCGCCTCTACCGGACGCGCGGCGAGGGCGGGCACCCGGATGCCGAGGCGGTGCAGGCGAAGCGGGCAGAGATGTCGCCCGACGTCGCCACCTCGGCCCACGACCTGCGCCAGCGCGACAAGGGTGCGGCGCTCCTCAAGATCTCCTACCTCGGGGTCTGGGACACCGTCGGCGCGCTTGGCCTGCCGGGGTTCCTCGGCTGGTTTGCCAAGGTCTTCAACGGCAAGTACGCCTTCCACGACACGGCGCTCTCCTCCTCCGTCGCCTCGGCCCGCCACGCGGTGGCGCTGGACGAGCGGCGCAAGCACTACCCGCCCTCGCTCTGGGACAACCTCGGCGACCTGAACGAGGCGGCGCGGGTGACGCCGCAGGGCGAGTTGCTGGAGGTCGACCCTGCGACCGGCGAGGCCTACCAGCAGCTCTGGTTCTGCGGCGACCACGGGTCGATCGGCGGCGGGGGCGAGGTGGTGGGCCTGTCGGCGA
>JAMWZF010000535.1 GCA_024304875.1 Paracoccaceae bacterium | reverse complement strand
ACCGGCAGGGCACGCCCTATCTTCACGCGCACGAGACGACAGGAGACCGCCTTGGTCCTATCCGCCATCGCCGACGGCATCACGCGCAGCGTGGAGACCGTCACCGACACGATCACCGCGCCCTTCTCGGACGGGGTGATCCGGCTTGGCGTCACCGGCCTCTCCCGCGCGGGCAAGACCGTCTTCATCACCTCGCTCGTCGCCAACCTGATCGACCGGGGCCGGATGCCGGGCCTCCGCGCCGCCGCCTCGGGCGCGATCGAGGCCGCCTGGCTCCGCCCCCAGCCCGACGACACCGTGCCCCGCTTCCGCTACGAGGATCACCTCGCCGCGCTGACGGCCACCACGCCCCACTGGCCCGAGGGCACCCGCCGGGTCAGCCAGCTGCGCCTGTCCCTGCGCGTCCGGCCCGGCGGCTTCCTGTCGGGCCTGCAAGGGCCGAGGACGATCCACCTCGACATCACCGACTACCCCGGCGAATGGCTCCTCGACCTCGGCCTGATGGACAAGGACTACGCCACGTGGTCCGCCGAGGTGCTGGCCCGCCTTGAACGGCGCACCCCCGGCGCGGCCTACCTGAACGCGCTTCACGGTCTCGACCCCGCCGAGACCCATGACGAGGCCACCGCCGAACGCCTTGCCCGCGCCTACACCGACTACCTGCGGCAGGCCCGCGAGGCCGGCTTCTCCGACTGCACCCCCGGCCGCTTCATCCTGCCCGGCGACATGGAGGGCTCGCCGGTCCTGACCTTCGCGCCCCTGCCGCGCCCCGCCAACGCCAGCCGCCGGTCTCTTTGGCGCGAGTGCGAGCGGCGGTTCGAGAGCTACAAGCGCAACGTCGTGCGCCCCTTCTTCCGCGACCACTTCGCCCGGATCGACCGGCAGGTGGTGCTGGCCGACGTTCTCGGCGCGATCCACTCCGGCCCGCAGGCTGTCGAGGACCTGCGGCAGGCGGTGGCCGACATCCTCGGCGCCTTCCGCCCCGGCCCGAACGCCTTCCTCACCCGCCTCTGGCAGGGCCGGCGGGTCGAGAAGATCCTCTTCGCCGCCACCAAGGCCGACCACCTGCACCACTCCCAGCACCCGCGCCTGACCGCGATCACCGAGGCGCTGCTCAAGGACGCCAAGGCGCGGGCAGATTTCGCCGGGGCGAAGACGGCGGCGATGTCGCTGGCCGCGCTTCGGACCACGACCGAGGACACGGTGCCCCACGAGGGCGAGACCCTCGACGTCGTGCGCGGCACGCTGCTGGGCAGCGGCAAGCAGGCCGCCTTCCACCCCGGCGCGCTGCCCGAGGACCCCGGCCGCCTGCTGGCCCCGGCCCGCGAAGGGGCCGAGAAGTGGCTGGACCAGGACTACGCCGTCATGCGCTTCGCCCCCGCGCCCCTGACCCTCCGCCCCGGCGACGGCCCGCCGCACATCCGGCTGGACCGGGCGGCGGAGTTCCTCTTCGGGGACAAGCTGTGATCCGGCCCGCCACCGCCTCGGACGCCCGCGCGCTGGCGACGGTGCTGGGCGACTGGGTCCGCGAGACCGGCTGGATGCCTGTGCTGCACACGCGGGAGGAGGATCAAGGCTTCCTCGCCGGCCTGATCGAGACCGCCGAGGTCTGGTGCGACGAGACCGCGACGGGCTTCATCGCCCGCCAAGGCGACACCGTCCCCGCCCTCTACCTCGCCCCCGCCGCCCGGGGGCAGGGGCTTGGCACGGCGCTGCTGACGCAAGCGAAACAGGACCGCGACCACCTCACCCTCTGGACCTTCGAGGCCAATGAGGGCGCCCGCCGCTTCTACGCCCGCAATGGCTTCACCGAAGTGGACCGCACCGGCGGCACGCGCAACGACGAAGGCCTGCCCGACGTCCGTCTCGACTGGAACCGGGCATGAGCAAGGGCCTGTCTC
>JAMWZF010000534.1 GCA_024304875.1 Paracoccaceae bacterium | reverse complement strand
GAAGCCGGACGAGTCGCGCCCTGCTGCTTCGGCTTGGTCCAAATACTCGGTCTTCGGGAGTCCGGCCCGCACTCGGGCGCGCGGCCCGAAACCCGGGCGCGCAAGGCGGGGCCCGGCCCGCCTTTGCCTCAGTAAGAGCGGATCAGTCCGACGAGGCGGCCCTGCACCTTGACCTGGGTGTCGTTGAAGAACCGCGTCTTGTAGGCCGGGTTCGCGGCCTCGAGGGCGATGGAGGTGCCGTTGCGGCGGAACCGCTTCAGGGTCGCCTCCTCGTCCTCGACAAGGGCCACGACGATGTCGCCATCATCGGCCACCTGGGTTTCGCGGATCACCACCACGTCGCCGTCGTTGATGCCAAGCTCGATCATCGAGTCGCCCTTGACCTCGAGCGCGTAGTGCCGGCCGGTGTTGCCCAGCATGGTCTGCGGGACCGAGACATCGTGGGTGCGGTGCTGGATCGCCGAGATCGGCACACCGGCGGCGATCCGGCCCATCACGGGCAGGGACTGGGCCACGGCCGAGACGGCGGCGGCCTCGGGCGGGATCGAATCCGGCCGGTCGCCGTCGATCACCTCGGGCACGAAGCCGCCGGAGGCGGTGCCCCCCATGCTCTCGGGCAGTTTCACGATCTCCAGCGCCCGCGCCTTGTGCGCCAGGCGCCGGATGAATCCCCGCTCCTCGAGCGCCGTGATCAGGCGGTGGATGCCGGATTTCGACCGCAGGTCGAGGGCGTCCTTCATCTCGTCGAAGCTGGGAGGAACGCCGTCGCGCTGGACGCGCTTGTGGATGAATTCCAGGAGGTCGAGCTGCTTGCGGGTCAGCATGTGGTGGCCTTTCGTTCTGCTCATCCCCTGCTCGGGACGGCCTCGATTGCCCTTTGTTCTACGCATGTTCCCGTTTTGTGTCAACGGATGCAATCTAAGGGCGACTCGCGCCTCTGCCCGTCCGGCAGGGATCAGAGGGGGATGATGTCCACTGTCTCGCCCGTCCTGCGGGCTGGGTCGTGGGGCGGGCGCACCAGCAGGCAGTCGGCCCCGGCGAGGACCGACAGCAGGGCCGAATCCTGCCGCTCGAAGGCGGTCACGCCCTCGGGGCCGGTGGCCGCGCGCATGTAATGTTCCCGGGGGCCGTTCGCGGAGAGGGGGGCTGCAAGCCGCGCCGGGTGCCGCGCCGCCGCCCGGCGCCCCAGCCCGAGCATCAGGTCGATCACGGGCCGCAGGAAGATCGAGCCGCACACCATTGCCGAGACGGGATTTCCCGGCAGACCGATCAGCACCGCACCGCCCATGCGTCCCGCCATCAGCGGCTTGCCCGGCCGCATGGCCACCTTGTAGAACGACCGCTCCAGCCCCATCCCCTCGGCCGCCCGCGCCACCAGGTCGTGATCCCCGACCGAGGCGCCGCCGATGGTCACGATCAGGTCCGCGCCGGCGGCGAGGCCATAGGCCGCCTGCAGGCTCTCCACGCTGTCGCGCGCGATGGGCAGAAGCCGGGGCACCGCGCCCGCCGCCGCAAGGGCCGCGTGCAGCCCCCAGGAATTGGACGCGACAATCTGGTCCGGCCCTGGCTCCTCGCCCGGCTGCACCAGTTCGTCCCCCGTGGGCAGGATCGCCACCTCCGGCCGCCGCGTCACCGGCACCGTCGCCACGTTCATCGCCGCCAGCAGGGCGATGTCGGCGGGCCGCAGGCGGCGCGGGGCGGTCATCGGGGTGCCTTCGGCGAAATCGGTGCCCGCAGGGCGGATGTATGCGCTGTCGTCGAGATCGGCCTTGAGGGTGATCCGGTCGCCGTCGCGGGTGACGTCCTCCTGGATCACGATCCGGGTGCCGCCCTCGGGGACCGGTGCGCCGGTGAAGATGCGGACCGCCTGGCCGGGGCCGATGGACCCGGCAAACCCGTGGCC
>JAMWZF010000533.1 GCA_024304875.1 Paracoccaceae bacterium | reverse complement strand
TCGACAGCGCCTGGTGGATCAGCCTCTTCCCCGGCCTCGCCATCATGGCCGTGGTGATGAGCGTCAACATCGTCGGCGACACGCTGACCGACCGGCTGAACCCGGCGCTGAGGGGGCGGACATGAGCCTTTTGGACGTGCGCAATCTCACCGTGCGGATCGGGAAGGGCGGCGCCTCGATCCTCGATGACGTCTCGGTGCGGATCGCGGAGGGCGAGACCCTCGGCCTCGTCGGCGAAAGCGGATCGGGCAAGTCCACACTCGGCATGGCGATCCTGCGGCTGACGCCTCACCTGCTGGGGCATGGCACCAGCGGCGAGGTTTTCTGGAAGGGCAGGGACCTGCTGAAAGCCCCGAACCGCGAGATGCGCAGACTGCGGGGCCGCGAGATCTCGATGGTCCTGCAGGACCCGATGGCCTCGCTCAACCCGGTGCAGTCGATCGGCGTCCAGCTGCGCGAGGCCCTGACCCACGCCGGCCGGCCCGCCTCCGCCGCCGAGCAGGCGCTGGCCGAGGTCAACATCCCCTCGCCGGCGGAACGGCTGAAGAGCTACCCCCACCAGATGTCCGGCGGCATGCGCCAGCGGGTCGTCGGCGCCATCGGCATCGCGCAGGAGCCGAAGCTGCTGATCTGCGACGAGCCCACCACCTCGCTGGATGCCACGATCCAGTACCAGTACCTCGAACTGCTGGCGCGGCTCAGGGACGCCCACGGCATGTCCATGCTCTTCGTCACCCACGACTTCGGCGTGGTGGCCAAGATCTGCGACTCTGTCGCGGTCATGTACGCCGGCCGGATCGTGGAACGCGGCCCGGTGCGCGAGGTCTTCCGCGCGCCGAAACACCGCTACACCGAGGCCCTGCTGGCCTCGGTCCCCTCCACCACCGCGCGGCCCGACCGCCTTCCCGCGATCCCCGGCCAGCCGCCCGCCGTCGGCCGCCGCCCCTCGGGCTGCCCCTTCCGCCCCCGCTGCGCCGCCGCGACCGCGCAGTGCGAGACGCAGCCACCCGAGGAAGACATGGGCCCGAACCACACCGCCAGCTGCTGGCACCCGGCAGGGAGCGACGCATGACCGATGCCCCCATCCTCGCTGCCCGCCGCGCCGCCCGCGTGTTTCAGACCAAGGGCGGCGATGTCCACGCCCTGACCGACATCGACATCGCCTGCACGCCCGGCACTTCCCTCGGCGTGGTGGGCGAGAGCGGCTGCGGCAAGACGACCCTCAACCGCCTCCTCCTCGGCCTCGACCGGCCGAGCGCGGGCACCGTCGAATTCAAGGGGCGGGACATCTGGACCCTCTCGGAAAGGGACCGCCGGGCCTATCGCATGGCCGTGCAGCCGGTGTTCCAGAACCCCTATTCCTCGCTGAACCCGCGCATGAAGGTCGGCCGGATCATCGCCGAACCCCTCCGCGCGGCGGGCGGCATGTCCCGCCGTCAGGTCTCCGAAAGGGTCGCGGAAGTCATCGCCCAGGTCGGCCTTGCCGAGGACGTGCTGACCCGCCTCCCGGCCGAGTTCTCGGGCGGCCAGCGCCAGCGCATCGCCATCGCCCGTGCCATCGCCTCGCGGCCGGACCTTCTGCTGCTGGATGAACCCGTCTCCTCCCAGGACGTCTCGATCCGCGCCCAGATCCTGAACCTGATCAAGGACCTGCAAGCCGAGATCGGCATGGCGACGATGTTCGTCTCTCACGACCTCGCCACCGTCCGGTTCATGTGCGACGAGGTGGTGGTGATCTACCTCGGCCGGATCGTGGAGCGCGGGCCTGCATCGAAAATCTGCGCCACGCCCGACCACCCCTACACCAGGGCGCTGAACGCCGCCTCCCTCCCGGCCGACCCGGAGGCCGCTCCGGCCGACGTGCCCCCCATCGGCGAGATTCCATCGCCCCTGAACCCGCCCAGCGGCTGCCC
>JAMWZF010000532.1 GCA_024304875.1 Paracoccaceae bacterium | reverse complement strand
ACGTAGCCGAGGTGGTAGGCCGCCGGCGCGGTGTCGAGCCGGGCGACGTCGCAGAGCGCGACGAGGCCCGCCCGCTGCCGCCGGCCCATGACCGTCAGCCCCTGCCGGACGAAGGCCCGGTTCACCCCGATCAGCGGGGCGACATCGGCCACCGTCGCCAGCCCGACGAGGTCGAGCAGGCCCATGAGGTCGGGCGTCGTCTGCCCCGCCGCGCGCCGCTGCCGGTTCGCCTCGACGAGGCAGAGAAAGACGACCGCCGCGGCGCAGAGATGGCCGAGATCGCCGTCCTCGTCCTGCCGGTTGGGGTTCACCACGGCAAGGGCATGGGGCAGGGTCTCGCCCCCGAGGTGGTGGTCCAGCACGACCACATCGGCGCCCGCCGCCGCGGCGATGGGCCCGTGCGACAGGGTCCCGCAATCGACGCAGACGATCAGGTCGTGGTCCGTCGCGAGCGCCGCCATCGCCGCCTCGTTAGGCCCGTAGCCCTCGTCGATCCGGTCGGGGACGTAGAGCGTGGCCTCCCGCCCCAGCGCCCGCAGCCAGTGGATCAGCACCGCGGCCGAGGCGCCGCCGTCGACGTCGTAGTCGGCAAAGATCGCGATCCGCTCGCGTCCCTCCACCGCGGCGTTCAGCCGGGCGGCGGCGGCCTCCATGTCCCGCAGGGAGCGCGGGTCGGGCAGCAGCTCGCGCAGGGTCGGGGCGAGGTAGGCCTCGGCGCCCGCCGTGTCCTCGATTCCCCGGGCGGACAGCAGCCGCGCGACCGGCAGGGGCAGGCCGCTGCGCTGGGCCAGGGCCTCGGCCAGCCGGTCCGCCTCGATCGTCGGTCCGACCCAGCGGCGGCCGGAGAGAGAGGCGGAGACGCCAAGGAAGTCGGGGGGGCTCATGGGAGCGTTCACGCGGGGTCCCCGCAAGATGTAGGGTTTCTAAAGGGTGCGCCTACCTTATCCGCGATGCACGGGATTCGCAAAGGCTCTCGGCGTCCCCGTCAGACCGGATTGCGGTAGATCATCCGCCGGATCGACCCGGTCTTGGACCGCATCAGGATCGTCTCGGTCGTGAGGTACCCCGGCTCACGCTTGATCCCCGGCAGGAGGGAGCCGTCGGTGACCCCCGTGGCGGCGAAGATCACGTCGCCGGTCACAAGGTCGTCGCGGGTGTAGACGCGATTGAGGTTGGTGATCCCGGCCTTCTTCGCGCGGCCCTTCTCGTCGTCGTTGCGGAACAGCAGCTTGCCGTACATCTGCCCGCCCATGCATTTCAGCGCGGCCGCGGCGAGGACCCCCTCGGGCGCGCCGCCCGATCCCATGTACATGTCGATGCCGGTGACGTCCGGTTCGGCGCAGTGCATCACGCCGGCCACGTCGCCGTCTGTGATCAGCCGGATCGCGGCGCCGGTGGAGCGGATCTCGGCGATCATCTCGTCATGGCGCGGGCGCTCGAGCACGCAGACGGTGATGTCGGCGATCGAGCAGCCCTTGGCGGCGGCGAGGGCCGAGACGCGTTCGGACGGCGACATCGACAGGGTGACGACGCCGGGCTTGAAGCCCGGGCCGATGGCGAGCTTGTCCATGTAGACGTCGGGGGCGTGCAGCATGGTGCCGCGCGGGCCCATCGCGATGACGGTCAGGGCGTTGGGCATGTCCTTGGCCGTCAGGGTGGTGCCCTCCAGCGGGTCGAGGGCGATGTCCACCTCGGGGCCGGTGCCGTCGCCGACTTCCTCGCCGATGTAGAGCATCGGGGCCTCGTCCCGCTCGCCTTCGCCGATGACGACGGTGCCGCGGATCTCCAGCTTGTTCAGTTGCTCGCGCATCCCGTTGACGGCAGCCTGGTCGGCGGCCTTCTCATCGCCCCGCCCGATGAAGTCGGCGGAGGCCATGGCGGCGGCTTCGGAGACCCGGGCCAGGCCGAGGGACAGCA
>JAMWZF010000531.1 GCA_024304875.1 Paracoccaceae bacterium | reverse complement strand
GCCGAAGGCTTTGCTCTCGGCATAGGGGTTCAAGGGCGCGGCGGGCGTCTCTTCCGTGATCGGCATCACCTCGGGCATCCCATAGATCGCGGCGCTGGAGGAAAAGACGATCCGCCCCACACCCGCCGCCCGCGCCGCCAGCCCGTCCCGCGTGGCCCGCAGGTGGCTGTCCGGCGACCGCTTGAGTTCGTCCGTCAGGGAGAATTGCGCGGCGGCGAGCGACACGGCGTCCACGATGCCTTCGGGCGGAAGGTTCAGGAGACGCGCGCAGCCGAAGGCGGCCCCGATCCCGGCCACCATCGGCGGGTGATACCAGCCCCGCGCGCCGGGGTCGGCGGCGAGGGCGAGGGTCAGCCGGATCGACAGGTCGCAGCCGGCGGCCAGCGCCAGCAGCACCTCCGCGTCCGCGCAGCCCTCGGCCTCGGCCAATGCCAGAACGGCAGGGACCAACGCGGCGTTCGGATGGACCCCGGCGTCGTGGGTGTCCTCGAAATCGAGCGCGTGGGCCAGCGCCCCGTTCGCCAATGCGGCAAGGCCGGGCGGTGCCGAGCCCCCGCCGATCAGCGAGGACGGGCCGGTGGTGCCGGCGGCGAGGGAGAGGAACGGGGCGCAGGCGGGCTCCAGCGCCCGCGCTGCGGCAGAGACCGCGAGCGCGTCGATCAGGGAGACCTTGGCGGCGAGGACGGCCTCCTCCGGCAGGTCCGCCGGGGTCAGCCCCGCGAGCCGCCCGGCGATCCGCGCTTCGAGGCTCATGGGATCGGCCGGATCGCGTCGCCATCCGCCTCGTAGCGCGTGGTCAGCCCGGCCTCGGCGGTGATCTCGCGCATGTAGGTCAGGATCTGCCCGAAGCGCTCGTCCTGCGGCCCCACGATCCGCGGCACCGCGTCCCGCCCGATCCAGACCGGCACCAGCCGCAGGTCCGGCCCGTCCGGCCCGAGGTCGGCCTCGGCGATCAGGGTCATCCGGCTGTCGGGGGGGAAGTTGTAGCGGCTGGTGAGGTCTGCCTCCCATCCGGGGGAGAGTTTCTTGATCTCCTGGAAGCCCCGGCCCTCGGCGTGCTCCTTCGTCATCGTCAGCTCTATGGCGAAGTTGGCGAGGGAATGGAGGATCGGCTTGCCCTTGTGAAACTCCATGCCCTTGAGGATGTGCGCATGGGTGCCGATCACCATGTCCGCGCCCGCGTCGATCGCCGCGAAGGCCACGTCGCGCTGGTACTCGGGGATCTCGGCACGGGTGAAGTGGATGCCGGCGTGGTGGGACAGGATCAGGGTGTCGACCCGGGGGCGCAGGGCTTCGATACTGTCGGTGAGCCCCTTGAGGTCCCCCCGGTGCGGCCAGGTGTGGATGCGCGCGGGGGTGCCGGGCTGGTCGTGCTCGATCTGCTCGTAGCGGGTGTGGCCGCGCATCGGGGCGCAGCCGGGGCGGTTCGGTTCGGCCCAGGTGTCCTGCGGCAGGATGGAGTTGACGGCGAGGATGCCGACCTTGTGGCCCCGCGCCTCGACGATGACGGGGGCGCGGGCCTCGTCGATGGTCTCGCCCGCGCCGACCGGGTGCGCCCCGGCACGGGAGAGGTTCGCGAGCGTGTCGCGCATCCCCGTCGCGCCCCAGTCCATCGTATGATTGCCGCAGAAGCTGACCACATTCAGCCCGGCCCCCACCAGCGCATCGGCGGTGGAGGCATGGCCCCGGACGGTATGCCGGGCCTGGGGCAGACGCTCGCCCCGCGTCGTCAGGTTCACCTCGAGCTGGGCGAAGCCGATGTCGGCGGCGGTCAGCCGCTCCCGGACCGCGTCGAACAGGACCTCGGGATCGTCCCGCTCCATCCCCACGTCGCCAACCGCCACGAAACGCACCATCACCAGACCTCCGAATGGACCATGTGGCAGGCCGTGGCGCCCTCGGCGGTGGGCCTCAGCACCGGCCGCTC
>JAMWZF010000530.1 GCA_024304875.1 Paracoccaceae bacterium | reverse complement strand
TCCGTCGCCACCGCGGGCAGCTGCTTTGCCCAGCACGTGGGCCGATGGCTCGCCCGGGCCGGGGTCGACGTGCTCGACGCCGAGCCGGCCCCGCCGGTCATGCCGGACGCCGTCGCCCGGGCCTTCGGCTACCGCCTGTTCTCGGGCCGGTACGGGAACATCTACACCGCCCGCCAGTTCCGGCAGCTGCTGGACGACGTGATCTCTGGAGAGGTCGACCGCGCCCATGTCTGGGAGCGCCCCGGCGGCGGCTTCGTCGACGCCTTCCGTCCGACGGTGGAGCCGGAGGGGATCGCCACCGTCGACGAGGTCCTCCTCCACCGGCAGTATCACCTCGAGCGAACCTCGCAGATGCTGCGCAAGGCGGAGGTCTTCGTCTTCACCCTCGGCCTGACCGAGGCCTGGGAGGACGGCGCCACCGGCCGTGTCTTTCCGGTCTGTCCCGGCGTTGCGGGCGGCGCCTTCGATGCCGGGCGGCACCGCCTGCACCGGTTCCGCCATGGCGAGGTGCTGGAGGACCTCGGCCTGATCCTGGCGCGGCTGCGCCGGTTCAACCCCGCCATGCAGATGATCCTGACGGTCAGCCCCGTGCCCCTGACCGCCACGGCGACCGGCGAGCATGTCCTGGCCGCCACCACCCATGCCAAGGCCACCCTGCGCGCCGCGGCAGGCGACTTCGCCGCCGACACCGACGGCGTGGACTACTTCCCGGCCTACGAGCTCGTCACCTCCCACGCCACCGGGGGACCCTGGTTCGAGCCGAACCTTCGCTCGGTCTCGGAGGCGGGCGTCGAGATGGTGATGACCCGCTTCCTCGCCGCCCAGGGTGTCGTGCCCGACATCCCCCCCGCCGGCGATGCAGGGGCCCCGGCGGACACCGGCCCGGAAGATGGAGACGAGGATGGCGACGACCTCATCTGCGACGAGCTTCTGATCCGGGCAGCGCGATGACCGCACGGCTGCTGGTCGTCGGAAACTCGCACGTCGCCGCGATCCGCGCCGCCCTGGAGGAGGCGCCGGAGCGACAGGGCGGGGTGCAGGTGGAGGTCCTCGCACTTCGGGCGTCCATGCTGGGCGCCTTCGACCTGCGGGAGGGGCGCCTGTTGCCGGCGACGGACGAGGCCCGCGCCCGGTTCGAGACCCTGAACCCGGACCCGCCGCCGCCGACCCCCCTCGCCGACTACGCCGCGATTGCCGTCGTCGGGCTCGACTTCAAGCCGTTGACCGCGATGGCGTTCTGGCGGGGCGCACGGTGGCCCGGGCTGCCTTCGCTGCACGAGGTCGAGGACCTGGCCACGATGGCGCCGCTCCTCGTCAGCCGTGCCGCGGCCGAGGCGGCGGTCGCCAGCCGTCTTGCCGGATGCGCCGCCGCCCGCCTGATCCGGCTGATCCGGCCGCAGACCGAGGCGCCGGTCTTTCTGCTGCCCTGTCCCCGCCTCAGCCAGAGGGGCAAATGGACGGACGTGCCGCGGTTTCACGGCCATGGTCGGGCCGTGGACGGTGGCGACGGCGGCGAACTCGACGCGCTTTGGGAGGGCGCCGCCGCACGGGTCGGCGAGGCGCTCGCCGTCCGTTACCTGCCCCAGCCGCGGAACACGATCGTCGGCGGCATCATGACCAAGCGGCGGTTCATGCGCGACGACGTCGTGACCCTGTCGACGGCCGCGGGACACCGCCAGGTGACGGACATGGTGCATGGAAACGCGGCTTACGGGGCCGCCGTCCTGGGCCGGCTGGTCGCGCAGGTCACCGGGCCGGCGGCGTGACCAGGCGGGTCCTCATCCTGGGCAATTCGCACCTTGCCGCCCTCAAGTCGGGGTTCGACAAGCGCCCCGCGCGCTGGCCGCAGGTGGACTTTGTCATGCTGGGCGGCCCGATCCCGGTGCTGAAGGAACTGGATGTGGAGCGGCGCCGGCTGGTCGGCAGGACGGAC
>JAMWZF010000053.1:5911-13166 GCA_024304875.1 Paracoccaceae bacterium | reverse complement strand
CCGCCTGTTCGGCGCGGACCCCACCCTCGCCGCCTTCGGCCTTCTGATCGCCCTGTCGCTGGCGGTGACATTGCCGGCGCTCGCCCTCGACCCTCGGCAGTTCCAGGGCGAGAATGTCTGGGTCAAGCCGATCAAGTTCCAGGTGGCACTGGCGATCTACTTCCTGTCGCTCGCCTTCTTCGCCCGCTGGCTGCCGGCGGGGGTCCTGTCGCGGCTGCCGGTCCGGGCGTTCGTCGCGGCGGCGATCCTCGCCACGGTGGGCGAGTTCATCTGGATCGGCGGCGCGGCGATGTACCAGATGGCGAGCCACTTCAACGTGACCACGCCGTTCATGGAGGCGATCTACGGGCTGATGGGCCTCTTCGCCGTGACCCTGACCGCCGTGTCGCTGGTCTACGGCATCGCGATCTGGCGGAACCGGGAGACGGGCCTGCTGCCCGCACTCCACCTGTCCATCGCGCTCGGGCTGGTGCTGACCTTCGGGCTGACGGTGATCGCCGCCGGGGTTCTGGCCTCGGCCCCCGGGCACCACGTCGGCACCCCTGTGACCGGCGCGACGGTCCCCCTGATGGGCTGGAGCCGCGAGGTCGGGGACCTGCGCATCGCGCACTTCTTCGCGACCCACGCCATGCACGGGCTGCCGCTGGTCGGGCTGGTGGCCGCGCGGATGGCGCGGGGGCGCACCGTGGTCTGGGCCGCCGCCGGGACCTATGCCGCGATCACCCTGGCCCTGCTGGTGCAGGCTCTGATGGGCCTGCCGCTGATCCCGGCCTGAGAGCGGTTGAAACCGCGCGCGGGGCGGTCCAAAGGAGGGGTGCAGACCCCTTCCGAAGGACCGCCCCGATGACGTTCAGCCGCTCCGTCAAGATCGCCCCCTCCATCCTCTCCGCCGATTTCGCCAACTTCGGGGCCGAGATCCGGGCGATCGAGGATCAGGGCGCCGACTGGGTCCACGTCGACGTGATGGACGGGCATTTCGTGCCGAACCTGACCTTCGGGCCGATGGCGGTGAAGGCGTTTCGGCAGCATGTGAAGACGGTCATGGACGTCCACCTGATGATCACGCCCGTCGACCCCTATATCGACGCCTATGCCGAGGCCGGGGCCGACGTGCTGACCGCCCATGTCGAAGCGGGGCCGCACATCCACCGGACGTTGCAGGCGATCAAAGCGGCGGGGATGAAGGCGGGCGTGGCCCTGAACCCCGGTACCCCGGCCGAGGCTGTGGCCCATGTGCTCGACCTCGCCGACCTGGTCTGCGTGATGACGGTGAACCCGGGGTTCGGGGGGCAGAAGTTCATCGACATGGGGTCCAAGATCCGCGCCCTGCGCGGGATGATCGGCGACCGCGAGGTGCATATCGAGATCGACGGCGGGGTCGATCCGACCACGGCGCGGCAGGTCGTGGAGGCCGGGGCGGATTTGCTGGTCGCCGGATCGGCCGTGTTCCGGGGCGGGTCGGTGGACACGCCGGAGGTCTACGGGCGGAACATCGCGGCCATCCGGGCGGCGGCGAACGGCTGACGCGCCCGGGACCTGATCCGGAACCTCCAGTTCAACGGGGTCCCGGCCCGGGGCCCGGACGGTTGAGGCCGCCGCGCCCCTGTGGGACGATCGGTCGACCCAACCGAAAGGACCGTCCATGGCCGCCCAGCCCCCCGTCTGCGATTTCGACTGGCCCGCACCGGACTTCACGCTGCCCGCCACGGACGGGCGGCGCTACGGCCTGGACGACCTCAAGGGGCCGAACGGCCTGCTCGTCATGTTCATCTGCAATCACTGTCCCTACGTGCTGGCGGTGCTGGACAAGATCATCCGCGACGCGCGGGACCTGACGGACCTCGGCATCGGCGTCGCGGCGATCTGCTCGAACGATGCGACGACGCACCCGGACGACAGCTTCGAGAACATGGCGCGGCTGGCCCAGGACAAGGGCTTTCCCTTTCCCTACCTGCACGACGAGAGCCAGGAGGTGGCGAAGGCCTACGGGGCCGTCTGCACGCCGGACTTCTTCGGGTTCAACGCGGAGCTCGGCCTGCAGTACCGGGGGCGGCTGGACGCCACGCGCGGGACGGCGACGCAAGGCGACCTGCCGCGGGACCTGTTCGAGGCGATGCGGCAGGTGGCCGAGACGGGCCGCGGGCCGGAGAGCCAGGTGCCCTCGATGGGCTGCTCGATCAAGTGGAAGGCGGCCTGAGGCAGGGGGGCGGTGGGACCGGTCCCACCTTACCCCGCCGCCGCCAACCGGGCGCGGGAGAGCGATCCGCGCTCCGGAAGAGGAGTATTTGAGCCAAGTCGAAGCAGCAGGGGGCCCGCTTCCAGCTTCGGCCTGGTCCAAATACTCATTCTTTCGGAGACCCGGTCCTCCGGGGCGCCACGGCGGCGTGGCATCCCGGTAAGGCGGGGCTCGGCCCGCCCTCCGCCGCGACGAAAAAGGGCCCGCGCGATGGCACGGGCCCTTCGTAGTCGACGGGGCGCCGGGTCAGGCGCGGGCCTTGAGCGCGTCGCGGATCTCCATCAGGAGCTGCTCCTGCGTCGGGCCGGCGGGGGTTTCCTCGGCCGGGGCCTCCTTGGCCTCCTGGATCGCGGCCTCCTTCACCCGGTTCACCATCTTGACCAGCATGAAGACCACGAAGGCCACGATCAGGAAGTTGATCACCGCCATGATGAAATTGCCGATGGCGAAGACCGGCACGCCGGCCTCGGTGCAGGCGGCGACCGAGGCGCAGTCCCCGTCGCCGAGGATGTAGAACCAGCCCGAGAAGTCGATCCCGCCGGTGAAGAGGCCGATGATCGGGTTGATGAGATCGCCCACCAGCGAGGTGACGATGGCGGTGAAGGCCGCGCCGATGATGATGCCGACGGCCATGTCCATGACATTGCCCTTGGCGATGAAGTCCCTGAATTCCTTGATCATTCCAATGTCCCCACGCGTTGTCCGATCCGGCGGCTCCGACGGCCTCTGCGGATACGCACAGGGGTATAGTTAAAAAAACGTGATCGTATAGCCGTTTTAGCACCTTACGTGGGTCGGATCGCTCTTCGCCCGAAAGGACCCGACATGGCCGACCTCTCCCAGTTTCCGATCACGTCCCGCTGGCCCGCGACGAACCCCGATGTCATCCAGCTTTATGCCTATCCGACGCCGAACGGGGTGAAGGCCTCCATCGCGCTCGAGGAGATGGGGCTGGAGTACGAGCCGCACCTCGTCACCCTCTCGGACGACGACGTGAAGAGCGATGCCTTCCTGTCGCTCAACCCCAACAACAAGATCCCGGCGATCATCGACCCGAACGGCCCGGACGGCGCGCCCATCGGTCTGTTCGAAAGCGGCGCGATCCTGATCTACCTCGCCGAGAAGACGGGCAAGTTCATCGGCGCCACCGCCGCCGACAAGCCCAAGGTCATCCAGTGGCTGATGTTCCAGATGGGCGGGGTCGGACCGATGTTCGGGCAGCTCGGCTTCTTCTACAAGTTCGCCGGCGCCAAGATGGAGGACCCCACCGCGCGGGACCGCTACATCGGCGAGGCAAAGCGCCTGCTGGCCGTGGTCGAGAAACAGCTCGAGGGGCAGGAGTGGATCGCCGGCGACTATTCCATCGCCGACATGGCCCTCGCGCCCTGGCTGAACGCCCTGGACTTCTACGGCGCGAAGGAGGTCACCGGCTACAACGACCTCAGGAACGTGCCCGGCTACGTGGAGCGGTTCTACGACCGGCCCGCCGTGCAGAAGGGCAAGGGCATCCCGGCGCCGGAGTGACCCGCCGGACCGCCGGGGCCGCCGCGCCCCGGTTCAGGGGCCGGGTGGACCGCTCTCTAGTTGAACCGGCCGTTCGCCCAGCGCATTGCCCACGCACCGCCGCCATGGGCGTATCCGCGGATCGTCGGCGGGCTGGTGGCGGTATCGACCGAGACCCCGCCGCCCAGCATCTCCTCTGCTTCCTGCAGCAGTGCGCCCTCGCGAAGGTAGATCTTGACCGTGCAGACCTGCATTCCGCAGAAGCCGGAGCGACCGCCGGATCCGCAGACGATCCCCTCGTGGGACAGGATCAGATCGGTCAGGCCGTCGCCGTTCAGGTCCGTCTCGACCACGCCGCCGTCGAAGCGTCCGACACCGCCGCAGGCTGCGGCGATCTCCTGGTCCATCAGCCATTTCGCGGCGTTCGATTGGGCATGGGCCGCTGGCGCCAGGCCGAGGATCGACACGGCAAGGGCGGGGGCGAGCAAACGTCTCATCTGGAACTCCTGAACATCGACATCACCGATGGTTCGACACGCCGGCCCGGGTCGTCAACCCTGCCCTACCCCGGCAAGGTCCCCTTCAGCACATACCGCAGGATGTCGACCACCTGCTCGGGCTCGCGCGCCACGGCCAGCGCCGCGGCATCCACCTCCTTCAGGGCATGGTCGTGCTCCTCGGGGTGCAGGATGATGAGCGGCTTTCCCAGCGCCGCGGCATAGCCCGCGTCGAAGGCGGCGTTCCACTGCTTGTACTTCTCGCCGAAGCGCACAACGACCACGTCCGCGCCCTCGATCCCGCTGCGGGTGCGGATGGCGTTGACCATCGCGCCCTTGCGGTCGTGCCAGAACTTGTCCGGCTCCGCCCCCAGGATCGCGACACCGCAATCGTCCGAGGCGCCGTGGTCCGTCACCGGCCCGTCGAAGCTGACGTCCAGCCCCTCGGCCCCCGCGACGATCTGCTCGCGCCAGTCGGTGTGGATCTCTCCGCTGAGGTAGATGCGCATGTCTCTTCCCTTTCCTTTGGGCCCCAACATGGATCCGGCAGCCGGATTGGCCAGCCAGAGCGCGGGTCGCCCCGACGGCCACGGGCGCCAACGGGCATCCGGCGGTGGACATTTGCGGCCCGGACACTCTGTATCACCGAAACCGACCTGACCGGACAGGAGCCCCCATGATCTTTCGCAAGGACCACCGCGCCGAAGGCAGCGAACGCACCCGCCGCACCTGGGCCATGTTCGAGATCGCCTACACCCTCGTCGATTTCGGCGCCGCCCTCTGCTTCATCATCGGCTCGGTCATGTTCTTCTGGAACGCGCTGGAGACAGCGGCGATCTGGTTCTTCACCATCGGGTCCGTCCTGTTCTTCGCCAAGCCGACGATCCGGCTCTGGCGAGAACTGCTCCTGCTGCGCCGGGGCGACTACGAGGACCTGGCCGAGCGGCTGCAGGACTGACGCCGCCGGCGCAGACGCCGCCTTTTCCCCGCCCCGTCCTTGGTCTAAACCGCGCCCGACCGATGAACGAGGCCGACCGATGAAATTCACCCTGTCCTGGCTCAAGGAGCATCTCGACACCACCGCCACGGTGGACGAGATCGCCGAGGCGCTCACCGATCTCGGGCTCGAGGTCGAGGAGATCGTGAACCCTCTGGACAAGCTTGCCCCCTTCACCCTCGCCAAGGTCGTCTCGGCCGAGCAGCACCCCGATGCCGACCGCCTGCGCGTCTGCATGGTTCAGACCGACGAGGGGGAGAAGCAGATCGTCTGCGGCGCCCCCAACGCCCGCGCCGGGATCACCGTGGTCCTGGCCAAGCCCGGCGACTACGTCCCCGGCATCGACACGACCCTGTCGGTCGGCAAGATCCGCGGCGTTGAGAGCCACGGCATGATGGCCTCAGAGCGGGAGCTGGAGCTGTCGGACGAACACGAGGGCATCATCGAGCTGCCCTCTGGCGAGGTCGGCCAGTCCTTCGCCGACTGGCTGGCGCAGAACCGGCCCGAGGCGGTCGACCCGCTGATCGAGATCGCGATCACGCCGAACCGGCCGGATGCGCTCGGCGTGCACGGCATCGCCCGCGACCTTGCCGCGCGGGGCCTCGGCACGCTGAAACCGCTGAAGGTGGAGCGCGTCGAGGGGACCTTCGACAGCCCGGTCAAGGTGTCGATCTCTGAAGACGCCCTCGGCGAGGGTGGCTGCCACGTCTTCCAGGGCCGCTACATCCGGGGCGTGAAGAACGGCCCCTCGCCCGCGTGGCTCCAGCGCCGTCTGAAGTCCATCGGCCTGCGCCCCATCTCGGCGCTCGTCGACATCACCAACTTCTTCACCCACGACCGCAACCGGCCGCTGCACGTCTTCGACGCGGACAAGCTGGCCGGGGACCTGACGATCTGCCGCGCGGAGGGCGGCGAGGAGATGCTGGCCCTCGACGGCAAGACCTACGCGATGCCCGCGGGCGCGGTCGTCTTCAAGGACGGAAATGGCGTCGAGAACGTGGGCGGCATCATGGGCGGAGAGGAGACGGGCTGTTCCGACGAGACGGTCAACGTCCTGCTCGAGGCCGCCTACTGGGACCACGTTCAGGTTGCCACCACGGGCCGCGCGCTCAAGATCAATTCCGACGCCCGCTACCGGAACGAGCGCGGCATCGACCCCGGCTACAACCGGCAGGCGGTCGAGGATGCGACGGCGATGATCGTCGCGCAGACCGTCCTCGTCACGCCCATCGTCGCGGCCCTGTCCCGCTCTGCCGTGGCGGAGCTGATGGAGGAATTCGACGAGACCCTGCGCGCCCTCCACGCCAACAGGATCCAGCGCATCGCCACCCTGCTGGTCGAGGCGCGGCCCGCCCTGATCACGGCAGCCCTCGCCGGCCTTGGCCGGGCCTTCGCCGAGGTCGGCGCGGTGATGATCGTCGGCGGCAACATCAACCACGCGACACGGGTCATGACGACGGCGATCACACTCGAGACCTCGCGCGGGGCGCTGGACCTCGCCCTCGCCCTCGGCCTGATCCTGCTGGCCCTGACACTGGCGCTGAACGCGATGGCGATGGGCCTGCGCCCGCGCCCCGTGGGAGGGCTGACCTATGGGCGGTGACCGCACCAGCCGGGTGATCCCCTTCCCGGGCAGCGAGGCGCTCTACGCGCCGCCGGTCCTGCTCGAGGCGCGCGAGCTGACCCTGTCGCGCGAGGGGCGGCGGCTGCTGAACGGGATGTCCCTGACCGTGCGGGCGGGCGGGATCACGGCCCTCCTCGGCCCCAACGGCGCGGGCAAGAGCCTGTTCCTGCGCATCGCGGCCGGGCTGGTCGAGCCGGACCACGGCTCCCTGACGCTCGCCCCCGAAAGCGGCGCGCCCGCTCTCGTCTTCCAGAAGCCGGTGCTGCTGTCACGCACGGTCCGGGGGAACCTGCTGCATGCCCTGCGGCTGGCCCGGGTGCGCAGGCGCGAGAGGCCCGGACGGCTGGCCGAACTGCTGGTGACGGCCGGACTGGCGAACCGGGCCCTGTCGCCGGCCC
>JAMWZF010000053.1:0-5901 GCA_024304875.1 Paracoccaceae bacterium | reverse complement strand
ATGGACGAGCCGACAAGCCATCTCGACCCCGCCGCGACGGGCGAGGTGGAAGCGCTGACGCGCGCCGCCGCCGAGGAGGGCGTCAAGGTGATCTTCGTCACCCACGACCGGGCCCAGGCGGCGCGGCTGGCGGACGACGTGGCCTTCCTCTCGGAGGGGCGGATCACCGAACACGTGCCGGCGGCGGAGTTCTTCGCCGGCCCCAAAAGCCGCGAGGCCGCGGCCTACCTGATCGGAAAGTTGCCTACATGAGATACCTTGCCTGCCTGCTCCCCCTCCTCGCCACGCCCGTGCTGGCGCAGGAGGATCCGGTGATCATCCAGTCCACCACCTCGACCCAGAACTCCGGCCTCTACGAGGCGATTCTGCCGCAGTTCGAGGCGGCCACGGGCATCGACGCGCAGGTGGTGGCGGTGGGCACCGGGCAGGCGCTCAAGAACGCGCAGAACTGCGACGGGGACATCCTGATCGTGCATGCCAAGCCGTCCGAGGAAGAGTTCGTCGCCGCCGGCTACGGCGTGGCCCGGCATGACCTGATGTACAACGATTTCATCATCATCGGGCCAACGGCGGACCCGGCGGGCGTGGGCGCGGCGACGAGCGCGGCCGACGCCCTCGGTCGCTTCGCTGATGCCGAGGTCAGCTTCCTCTCCCGCGGCGACGACAGCGGCACCCACCAGGCCGAGCTGGCGCTCTGGGAGGCGGCGGGCTTGGACGCCGCGCAGGTCGCCGCCCGGCTGGAGACCGGCCAGGGTATGGGCGCGACGCTGAACATGGCGGCGGGCATGGGCGCCTACACCCTGTCGGACCGCGCGACATGGCTGGCCTTCGAGAACAAGGCGGACCTGGCGGTTCTGTTCGAGGGGGACACGGCACTGTTCAACCAGTACGGGGTCATCGTCGTCTCGGCCGAGCATTGCCCGAACACCAACGTCGCGGGGGCCGAGGCGCTGCAGGAGTGGCTGCTGGGCGCCGACGGCCAGGCGGCGATCGAGGGGTACACCGTGGACGGCGAGCAGCTGTTCTTCCTGAACGAGTGAAGACCGCCCCGGACCGGGCCCGACCCGGGGTCTCGCGGCGCAGAGAGGTCCCTGACCGGGGCCGACAGGCTTACGCCTCGCGTCCCCGGAATCCGGTGGCCACCACGAACTTCTCGGACGAATCCGACCGCGACGCCGGCGGCTTCACGTTCGCCACCTTCTCGAACCGCTGCTTGAGGAGATGCTGAAGCGAGCCCTCTGCCCCGCCGGCCAGCACCTTTGCGACGAAGGTCCCGCCCTCCTCCAGCACGTCGAAGGCGAAGTAGGCCGCCGCCTCGCAGAGCGCGATGATGCGCAGGTGGTCGGTCTGCTTGTGGCCCGAGGACGAGGCGGCCATGTCCGACATCACGACGTCCGCCGTGCCGCCAAGCCACTCCTTCACCTTGTCGTCGGCCCCCTCGTCGAGGAAATCGAGCTGGTGGATCTCGGCCCCCGCGATCGGCTCCACCTCCTGCAGGTCGACGCCGATGACGCGGCCCTGGGCCTTGCCAGATTTCTCGCCAAGGACGTTGCACCGCTTCACCGCGACCTGGCACCAGCCGCCAGGCGCGCAGCCGAGGTCGACGACGCGGGCGCCGGGGACGAGAAAGCGGTACTTGTCGTCCAGCTCGAGGATCTTGAAGGCGGCGCGGCCGCGGAACCCCTCGGCCTGGGCGCGTTTAACATACGGATCATTGAGCTGCCGCTGGAGCCAGAGCGTCGAGGAGAGCTTGCGCCCCCGCGCCGTCTTGACCTTGACGGTCAGGTCCCGCTGCCCGCGGCCCGAGGATTTGCGTGGTGTCTTTGCCATGCGCAGCGCCTAGTGCGTCGGGGTGAGGGCCGTCAATAGGCCCCCTCCTCCAGCACCCCGTCCGCGCTCATCTGCGCATAGAGCAGACCTTCGCGCAGACCCCGGTCCGCGACGGTCAGCCGGTCGGTCGGCCAGATTCGCATGAGGGCCTGGAGGATCGCGGCGCCCGACATGATCAGGGCCTGCCGGTCCGCCCCGATGCGCGGGTCCGACCGGCGGCCCTTGGGGCCGAGGGTGAGGTATTCGCGGATCACCGCGTCGATCTGGTCCGAGGTCATGCGCAGGCCGTCGACCTTGTTGCGGTCGTAGCGGCGCAGGCCCAGGTGCGAGGCGGCGACGGTCGTGACCGTCCCCGAGGTGCCGATGATCTGGAAGCCCTCCTTGGCCTGGACGGCGTCGTAGGGGGTGAATTCGGCCAGGTTCTCCTCGAAGAACCAGGACATGAGGGCAAAGCGGGCGCTGTCGTCATCGACGTCCGAAAACTGGTCGCGCAGGGTCGCGACGCCGAGAGGGACGCTGATCCAGTCCACCACCTTGGCCGCCGGGAACGGGCCGGGGTCGGCGCCAAAGCCGGCGTGCAGGCGCATGATCGCGCGGGGACGGTCGGCGCGGGGCACCTTGGTGAGGTCGATCCAGACCAGCTCGGTCGAGCCCCCGCCGATGTCCACCACCAGCAGCTGCTCGGTCTTGGTCGAGACCAGCGGCGCGCAGGAGATGACGGCGAGGCGGGCCTCTTCCTCGGGCGGAATGATCTCGAGGTTCAGCCCGGTCTCCTGCCGGATCTGGCCGAGGAACCGCGCGCCGTTCCTGGCCCGCCGGCAGGCCTCGGTTGCCACCAGGCGCATACGCGTGACGCCGTGACGGCGCAGCTTCTGGGTGCAGACCCGCATCGCGCCCAAGGTCCGGCCCATGGCCGAGCGCGACAGCCGGCCGGTGCCTTCCAGACCCTGGCCGAGCTGCACCGACTTGGAAAAGCTGTCGATCACATGAAACTGGTTGCCCTTCGGCTGGGCAATCAGCATGCGACACGAGTTTGTGCCAAGATCCAGCGCCGCGTAGAGCGTATCCGGATCGGGCGGGGTCGGCGCGGGGCTTTCGACCGGTTTCGGGAACGCGCCCGCACCTTTGGGACGCCTGGGCGCCATGGGTGCGCCCTCCTGATTTCGAGTTAAGTATGATGATATGCACCCCCCGGCCAACAAGCAAGCTGTGTCGGGGTCGCAGGCCGCATCGGGCCCGGCTCAGAATCGTCATGACGCTTTTTCAAGCGGGGACGGCTGGCCCCCGGCGCCCGGGACGCCTAACCAGACGGATGTGCGCGGGCCCGGTGTCGCATCACGTCGCTCAGGCCCGCGCGCATGTCGAAAATGATCCGCGTCCCCTGCGCCACGCCGCGTAGAAGCGGCCTTGGAACAAAGAGTGCAGCATGGCCCAGGTCACCATCGTCTACTGGCGGGACATCCCCGCACAGGTCATCGTCGGCAAGGGACGCCGGGCGGCCAAGCGGCCCCTGCCCGAGCGGTTCGAGCAGGCGATCGACCGCGCCGCGATGAAGACCGGGGCCGCCGAGACCGACGCCTACCTTGCCGAATGGCGCAAGGGGGAGCCCTTCGAGGCCCCCGGCACCGACGACGAGGCGGCCGAGGCCTGGCTTGCCAAGCTCGATGCCGAGTATGACGCCGCCCGCCTGCGGGCATTGATCGACAACGACGGGCGGGCCTGACCCTGTCCCGGCTCAAGGAGACGCTGATGGCCCTTCTCAACTTCCGGCGCAAGGAGGCCGCACGCCCGGCCAGCGGTTCGCTGGAGTCCTTCCTGTCCGGCTATTCCATCGAGGTCATGCCCCGCACCGCCGCCAAGGTGGAGAGCTTCCGCGAGATCCTGCCCGAGGGCACCCGCGTCTACATCGCCCATATCGACGGCACGACCGACGACGAGATGGTTCAGACCGCCGCCCGCATCGCGCGCGAGGGCTTCGAGGTCATGCCGCATTTCCCCGCCCGGGTCCTGACCACCCGTGCCGCGGTGGCCGAGCTGATCGCCCGCTACCGGGGCGAGGCCGGCGTCACCTCGGCCCTGCTGCTGGGCGGCGGCATGGCCTCGCCGAACGGCGAGTTCGACTCGTCGATCCAGCTGATCGAAAGCGGCCTGTTTGCCGACTTCACCCGCCTGCACATCGCCGGCCACCCCGAGGGCAACAAGGACATCGACCCGGACGGCGGCGTGAAGAACGTCACCGAAGCCCTGATGTGGAAACAGAAATTCTCCGAAACGACGGATGCCAAGATGGCGATCGCCACGCAGTTCGCTTTCGACGCCGGCCCGATCATCAAGTGGGTGGAGGGCCTTCAGGCCGCCGGGGTCACCATCCCCGTCCACATCGGCATCGCCGGCCCGGCCAAGCTGCAGACCCTGATCAAGTTCGCCATAGCCTGCGGCGTCGGCCCCTCGCTCAAGGTCCTGCAGAAGCGGGCGATGGACGTCACCAAGCTGCTGCTGCCCTACGAGCCGACCGAGGTCCTGTCGGACCTCGCCGCCCACAAGGCCGCCAACCCGGACTTCGGGATCGAGCAGGTCCACTTCTTCCCCCTCGGCGGGATCAAGGCGACTGCCGAGTGGGTGCGCGAGAACGGTGGCGCTTCGGGTCAGCCCGCGGTAGCCACGGCCTGATGCCCGCGCTTCTCTTCGACCTCGACGGCACCATGCTGAACACCGACGCGATCCACCGCGCGGTCTTTACCGACATGATGCGCCCCTACGGGATCGAGGTCGACGAGGCCTTCTACATGGCGAACGTCCACGGCCGGCTGAACGCGGATTTCTTTGCCGAATGGCTGCCGGAGGAGGACGCTCAAGGACTCTCCGAGGCCAAGGAAGCCGAGTTCCGCCGCCGCCTGCCCCGCCCCTTTCCGGCGATGCCGGGGGTGATGGAGCTGCTCGAGACCTGCGCCGTCAAGGGCTGGGACCGCGCCGTCGTGACCAACGCCATGCGCCTGAACGCCGAGGCGATGCTGGGTGCGATCGGGGCGCGGGACTTCTTCGACGTCATCGTCATCGGCGAGGAATGTGCCCGGGGCAAGCCGCACCCGGACCCCTATGCCGAGGCGATGCGCCAGCTGGACGTCGCCGCCCGCGACTGCATCGCCTTCGAGGACAGCCCCTCGGGCGTCCGCTCCGCCGCTGCCGCCGGCGCCTACACCGTCGGCATCCGCTCGGGCCTGACCGACGCGGAGCTGCGCGCCGCGGGCGCCGACATCACGCTACAGGACTTCACGGACCCCGGCCTGGCCGGCGTCCTTTCACGCATCAAGGGAGAAGCCGCATGACCCGCACCACGGTCGAGTCGAAAACGAAAACCGCCGTGATCGGCTTTGACCAGCCGTTCTGCGTCATCGGCGAGCGGATCAACCCCACGGGCCGCAAGATCCTGAACGAGGAGCTGGAGCGCGGCGATTTCTCCCGCGTCGAGGCCGACGCCCTGGCGCAGGTCGCCTGCGGCGCCAACGTGCTCGACATCAACTCGGGCGCCGTCTTCTCCAACAAGATGGCCGAGGACCCGCGCTATGCCGACAACAACTTCGTCGAGCCCGAGCTGATGCGCCAGCTGATCGAGAAGGTGCAGGCCGTGGTGGACGTGCCGCTGTGCATCGACTCGTCGGTCCCCGGCGCGCTGGAGAACGGCCTTGCCGCCGCCGAGGGCCGTCCGCTGCTGAACTCGGTCACCGGCGAGGAGGAGCGGCTGGAGCTCGTCCTGCCGCTGGTCAAGAAATACAACGTGCCGGTGGTGGCGATCTCGAACGACGACACCGGGATTTCCGAGGACCCCGAGGTCCGCTTCGCCGTCGCCAAGAAGATCGTCCAGCGCGCCGCCGACTACGGCATCCCGGCCCATGACATCGTCGTGGACCCGCTTGTCATGCCGATCGGCGCGATGGGCACCGCCGGTTTGCAGGTCTTTACCCTGGTCCGCCGTCTGCGGGACGAACTCGGCGTGAACACGACCTGCGGCGCGTCCAACATCTCCTTCGGGCTGCCGAACCGGCACGGGATCAACAACGCCTTCCTGCCAAT
>JAMWZF010000529.1 GCA_024304875.1 Paracoccaceae bacterium | reverse complement strand
TCGTCAGAGCGCGCATGGGCCTGCGCAAGCGCCAGCCCGCAGGCGCGGGCGTATTTCTTCCAGCTTTTCTTGGACAGATCCTCGAGGTCGATGTCGTTGCGGAAGGGCGCGCGCTCGCGGCTCATGAAGCTTTCGCCATCGATCTCGACCGCGCCGTAGAACACGTCGCCAGAGGCCAGATGCACCGATTGCCCATGCGCGATTCGGTCGCCCTGCCCGCCCGCGTCGAAGTCGTTGGCGGGCACCAGCCCCTCCAGCGCCGAGGCACGCGCGCGCTTGAACTCGATGATCAGATCGTCCGTGGCGTCCTTCGACGGCCCCTCGATCAGGACGTAATAGCGCGGCAGGCCGAGAGAGGCGGTGCCCTGCCCGTGCCGGACGCAGACGTCCTTGACCTTCAGCTCCCCCGCCCGGCCGCCGGTGTCGATGCCCTTGGATCTGGCGAGGTCATTGATCGCTTCCTGGAACTTCCCGATCTCGCTCGACAGCGGCTGCAACTCATCCGACGCGCGGAAGCCGCGGCCCGAGGGCTTGAGGTAGTCGTCCCAGAGCCAGTCCCTGCGCTCCTCCCAGGCCTCCTCGAAGAGCTTGCGGATCACCTTGGGCGAGTTGTCCATGCGCCAGGCGTCGTTCTTCTCGGTGGCGTGCTCGGCATAGCCCCGCATCGCCTTGAGGTAGCCTTTCACGAACTTCCTGACGATCTTGCGCCGCGTCTTCGGCTTCAGCCCGCCCTCCTCGGCGGCGCTGATCCAGAAGCCGAGGGCCCCACGCTTCAGATCCCAGGTGAAGGGCGCATAGATGACCTCGTCGAAGTCGTTGACGCCGAAGATCGGCGCGCCGTTGCGGTCGGGCATGACGCCGAAGTTTCCGGGATGCACGTCGCCAAGGGCCATGACCGTCGGCATATGCGCGTCCTGCCCCGCCATGTCGCGATAGAACAGCAGGGCGGTGCCCCGGAAGAACTTGAAGAAATCGCCCGCGAGTTCGTCGAACTTGGCCGCTGCGCCGGGGCGGCGCTGTTCGATCCGGCGGGCGTGGTCCTCGCGCAGGGTGGCGCGGACATGCTCGCGCCGGGCCTGGCCGGTCAGCAGCAGGGGCGGAACCACCTCCTCGCCATCGGTCAGCCGGTCCGACAGGGCACGGAAGGCCTCGACACGCCCCTCGGACTTGCGGGCGGGGTCGATCTCCTGCTGCTTCGTCTGTGTCCTTGTCTTGCGCGATGTCGTCTTGCGTGTCCGTTTCGCCATGCCTTTCGTCTCCCCAACTCTGGCATAATCCGGCTCAACGCCTCGCCGGACCAATTCGTTCACCCTTTGCCATTGAACCCCCGCGCCGGGCCGGGGCATGTTGGCGCTCACAGTCACGACGGGAGGCCCCCGATGATCCTTGCCTGCGGCGAAGCCCTGATCGACATGCTGCCCCGGACCCTCGCGACCGGCGGCACCGCCTTCGCCCCGCATCCCGGCGGCGCTGTTTTCAACACGGCCGTGGCCCTCGGCCGGCTGGGGGTGCCGACGGGGTTCGTCTGCGGCCTCTCGACCGACATGTTCGGCGACATGCTGACCCCGGTGCTGGAGGAAGCGGGGGTGGACCTGTCGCTGTCGCCGCGCCTCGATCTGCCGACGACTCTGGCCTTCGTGCAGCTGACCGACGGGCAGGCGCGCTATGCCTTCTTCGACGAGAACACGGCCCTGCGCGGGCTGACCGCCGCCCATGTGGCGGACGCGAAAGCCGAGGCTTTCGTCTTCGGCTGCATCTCCCTCATCGGAGAGGGCTGCGGGCAGGTCTACGAGGACCTGTGCCTGCGCGAGGCGCCGAGGTCGGTCATCATGCTGGACCCCAACATCCGGGCCGGGTTCATCAAGGACGAGGCCCCCTACCGCGCCCGGCTGGACCGCATGATCGCGGTGGCGGACGTGGTGAAACTGTCGGACGA
>JAMWZF010000528.1 GCA_024304875.1 Paracoccaceae bacterium | reverse complement strand
CCGCACGACAGGCAGCCCCGCCCGCGGCCCCCCGCCGCGGCGGGGCGCCTTGGCTCTGGCTCGCCCCGGCGCTGCTGGTGCTGGGGGCGATCTACCTCGTGCCGATCCTTGACGTCTTCCGCCTCGCCTTTGGCGATGCCACGCTGCTGCGCCCGGTCACCGACTACAGCCTCGACAGCCCGCGCGAAGTGTTGACCTCTCCGGCTCTGCCGGGCGTGATGTGGACGACGGCGGTGTTCACGGCGGCGAGCGTGGTCGGCATCCTCCTCCTCGGCCTCGTCGTGGCATTGCTCGTCGTCCGGGCCGAAGAACGGCGCCTGCCCGGAATAGGGTTCCTGCGCACCGTCGTCCTGACGGCCTGGGTCGTGCCCGGCATCGCCAACGGGTTGATCTGGCAGCTCCTGTTCTCCGAAGCGCCCTTCGGCGCGCTCAACTCCACCCTTGGCACCGTGGGCATCGCACCGGTCCGCTGGCTGTCGGATCCGGTCAACGCGATGATCTCGGCGGTGGTGGCGAACGTATGGCAGGGCACCGCCTTCGCGATGATCCTGTTCTACGCCGCCCGCAAGGGTGTCTCGCCGGAGCTGCACCATGCCGCCGCCATCGACGGTGCGGGGCCGCTGGCGCGGTTCTGGTTCATCACCCTGCCGCAGATGCGCCCCGCGATCCTGGTGGCGACGGTGCTGACCACGATCCAGACGCTGAACACCTTCGACGTGATCCTGTCGCTGACCGGCGGGGGGCCGGGGCGGGCGACCGAGGTGCTGTCGCTCTTCACCTTCAACACGGTGTTCTACAGCTTCGACCTGTCGGGCGGATCGGTGCTCGCCATCCTGCTGGTGCTGATCGCGCTGGCGATGACGGTGGTCTACATCCGCCTGCTGGTGGACCGGGGCGGGGACGGACGATGAGCAGGGGCCGGTTCGGCGACGCCGCGACCTACGCGCTGGCGCTGGTGCTGGCGGCACTCTTCGCCGGACCGCTGCTCTGGCTGGTCTCGCTGGCGATCCGCACCCCGGCCGAGGTCTTCCTCGGCGCCGCGCGGTTCATCCCCGAGGAGCCGACGCTGGACAACTTCCGCCAGATCCTGACCGACCGGACCTTCGGGCTCTACCTCTGGAACGGGATCAAGCTCTGCGCGCTCGGCTCTCTCGGCGCTCTCATCGTGGCGATCCCGGCGGCCTATGCCTTCTCGCGGCGCAGGTTCATGGGATCCGGGGCGCTGATGGTCGGCATCCTGACGGTGCAGATGGTCTCGCCCCTGGTCCTGCTCATCCCGCTCTACCGCTACATGGAGCGGCTGGGGATGCTGGAGAGCCACGCCGCGGCGGCGGTGGTCTACATGGCGCTCGGCGTCCCCCTCGCGGTCTGGATGCTGAAGGCGAGCTTCGACGGCATCCCCCGATCGCTGGAGGAAGCGGCCGCCATCGACGGCTGCTCGGCCCCGCGCATCCTGTTCTTCGTGACCTTGCCGCTGGCGGCGCCGGGCATGGCCTCGGCCTTCATCCTCAACATGCTGATGGGATGGTCGCAGTTCCTGGTGCCCTTCATCCTGCTGACGCGGGACCAGCTTCAGCCGATCTCGGTGGCCATCTTCAACTTCGCGGGGTCCACCAGCGCCTCGACCACGCAGCTGCTGGCGGCGGCCTGCGTCATCACCGTCCTGCCCGCCATCGCGGCCTTCCTCGCCCTCCAGCGCCTGATCGTCCGGGCGATCATGGCCGGCGCGGTCAGAGGTTAGGCGCGCCGCTGCTGAAGAGAGACAGGAACCGGTTGCGGAAGTCGTCCATCCGCAGAACCGGCGCTTCGGCCTCCGGCACCATGCCGGGGACCCAGCCCCAGTCGGCAAAGGGCTCCACCAGGTCCGCCGGGCCGATGACGTGGATCGGCACGACAAGGCCGCTTTCCTCGGACACGAAGCTCGCCGGCTGGTGGTCGCCG
>JAMWZF010000527.1 GCA_024304875.1 Paracoccaceae bacterium | reverse complement strand
GCAGCTGGCGGAACCTGCGCGGCCGCCAGATGTGCCGTCGGAGAGCGGCCTTGCGCGCCTCGGTCGTCCCCAGTCCCTCGACCGCCGCGAGGAGGATGCCGATGTCGCCGGTCACGGCGCGCACAGGCGCATCGCCGAGGGCGGCGCGGATGACGGCGAAGACTTCGGCATCGGCGGCGGCGGGGTCGGACGCGCCCATGACCTCGAACCCGGCCTGCAGGTATTCGATGGGCCGGCTGTCGTCGAGTTCCTGGCGGCGAAAGACGGGGCCGGCATAGGCATAGCGCGCCTCGCCCCGGCCGTTGCCCATGTGGGCCTGAACCACCGGGACGGTGAAGTCGGGCCGCAGCATCATCTCGCCCCGGATCGGGTCTTGGGTGACGAAGGCGCGGGCGCGGATGTCCTCTCCGTAGAGGTCCAGCAGGGTGCCGGCGGGCTGGAGGATGGCGCACTCCACCTCCACCGCGCCTGCCGCGACGAAGCCCTCCGCGATGGCGGCGGCCCGGCGCCCGGCCTCGGTGCTCACTTGCCCCGGCTTTCGATCATCGCGGCGACGGCGGAGACGAGGTCGGTGCGCGCCACTTCGCGCTGCGCCGGCTGGTCTTTCCATTCCTCGAGCGTGGCGCTTTCCGCGATCTTGGCGCCGAGGACGAGGTCCTTGATCTGGACCACGCCGCGGGCGGCCTCGTCCTCGCCCTGGATGATCGCCACGGGGCTGGCCCGGCGGTCCGCGTACTTCAGCTGGTTGCCGAAGTTTTTGGGGTTGCCGAGGTAGACCTCGGCCCGGATGCCGGCGTTGCGCAGGTCGGCGACCATGGCCTGGTAGTCTGCCATGCGGGTCCGGTCCATGACGGTGACGACCACGGGGCCTGCGGCCGCTGTCCCGATCCGGCCCTTGGCGTGCAGGGCGGCGAGCAGGCGGTCGACGCCGATGGAGATGCCCACCGCGGGCACGGCCTGCCCGGTGAAGCGCTTGACCAGGTCGTCGTAGCGCCCGCCGCCGGCGACCGAGCCGAACTGGCGCGGGCGGCCCTTGTCGTCGGTGATCTCGAAGGTGAGCTCGGCCTCGAAGACGGGGCCGGTGTAGTAGCCGAGGCCGCGCACGACCGAGGGGTCGATGACCAGCCGGTCGGGGCCGTAGCCCTGGGCGGACATCAGCGCGGCGATCTCTTCCAGCTCGGCGACGCCTTCCTGCCCGACGGTACTGCCCCCGACGAGGTCGCGCAGCCGGGCGATGACGGCCGCGCCGTCCGGCGGCATCTGGGAGGTGGCGGCGCCGGGGAAATCGGCCGCCTCGTCGATGACCTCGGTCACGCCTTGTCCGAAGTCGCCCGTGCCGGCAGAGACGAAACCCATGACGGTCTCGATCTGCTCGGGCCCGAGGCCCGCGCCCTTGGTGAAGTCGCCGCTGTCGTCCTTGCGCCCCTCGCCGAGGAGCGCCCGGACGCCGTGGGTGCCGAGCCGGTCGAGCTTGTCGATGGCGCGCAGGACGATGCCGCGCTCGGCCTCGTGCGCGTCGGGGTTGGCGGGGTCGATCAGGCCCGCGGCCTCCATCACCCCGTTCAGGACCTTGCGGTTGTTCACGCGCACGACGTAGTCGCCGCGGGGGATGCCGACCTCTTCCAGCGCGTCGCAGAGCATGGCGCAGATTTCCGCGTCGGCGGCCATGCTGGCCGTCCCCACCGTATCGGCATCGCATTGATAGAACTGGCGGAACCGCCCCGGCCCCGGCTTCTCGTTCCGCCAGACCGGGCCCATCGCGTAGCGCCGGTAGGGCGTCGGCAGGTCGTTGCGGTGCTGGGCATAGACGCGGGCGAGCGGGGCCGTGAGGTCGTAGCGGAGGGCGACCCAGCCGTCGTCCTCGCTCTCCCAGGCGAAAACGCCCTCATTGGGGCGGTCGACGTCGGGAAGGAACTTGCCCAGCGCCTCCACTGTCTCCACGGC
>JAMWZF010000526.1 GCA_024304875.1 Paracoccaceae bacterium | reverse complement strand
GTCCATTGCATGGCGAGGGCAGCCAGGTCGGCGGCCTGTTCGGGCCGGGCGGACAGGCCGAGCAGCCAGTCGGCCGAGACCCGAAGCGCGGCGGCGCAATCCGCGGCGAGGTGGGCGCCGGGCAGGCGGGTGCCCTGGTCCTGAAGGATCTGGCTGATGGTGGAACGGTCGACGCCCGTGGCGCGGGCGAGGGCGGCCTGGCTCATGCCTTCGGTCGTCATCGCGGCGGCCAGCCGGTCGCGGAAAAGCCGGGCTCGCACCCGTTTGTCGAGTTTTGTTACCATATGCCGTGAATTATCACATATGTCGCCTTTTGTGGAGGATTTGTCGTCTCCCGCCCGGTCCCGCGATCGGTCAGAACGGCAGGACATCGACCCTGCTGGAGACATCATGGACCGACAGCCCCGCGCCGTCGAATGGCCGACCCTTGCCCTGATCGCCGCGACCTACGCCCTCTGGAGCCTCGCGCTCTGGGTCCTGCCGGGCCTCTCGCTCTGGCTCGCCATCCCCGTCGCGGCGCTCGCGATCGCGCAGCACTCCTCGCTTCAGCACGAGGTGATCCACGGCCATCCGTTCCGCTCCGCCGCGCTGAGCACCGCGCTGATCTGGCCGCCGCTGACCCTCGCGGTGCCCTACCTGCGATTCCGCGACACGCACCTCGCGCATCACCGCGATTCGATGCTGACAGACCCCTACGACGATCCCGAATCGAACTACCTCGACCCGGCGGTCTGGGACCGGCTACCCTCGCTCGCGAAGGCGGTGCTTCGGTTCAACAACACGCTCGCGGGCCGGATCGTGGTGGGCCCGATCGTGGGCCAGATCGCCTTCATGGCGGGCGATGCCCGGGCGGTCGGCAGGGGCGACACCGCGGTGATCCGCGGCTGGCTCTGGCATGTCCCGGCGGTCGCCTCGGTCACTCTTGTCGTCACCGCATCGCCCATGCCGGTCTGGGCCTACCTCGCCGCGGCCTACATCGCCCTTTCCCTGCTGAAGATCCGGACCTTTCTCGAGCACCAGGCGCACGAAAAGGCGCGGGGCAGAACCGTCATCGTGGAGGACCGGGGGCCGCTGGCGCTGCTCTTCCTCAACAACAACCTGCACGTCGTGCACCACATGCACCCGCGCGTGCCGTGGTATGGCCTGCCGGCCGTCTACGCCCGCAATCCGGCCCGCTACGGCGAGATCAACGAGGGGTATCGCTACCGCTCCTACGGCGAGATCTTCCGCCGCTATTTCCTGCGGCCCAAGGACCCGGTGCCGCATCCGCTCTGGCGCGGACGGTAGACCGGCGCCATCCAGATCGCCGGTCGGGGCAATCGGACACCGCAGAAAGACGCAGTCTGCCACTGGCCTTTCCGCGGCGCGCTCCGGATAAGACGGGATGGAGACCTGGATCTGGGTGACATTCGGGGCGGCGACGGCGCAGACCGCCCGCTTCGTCCTGCAAAAGCAGCTGAGCACCGGGCGGCTGTCCGCCGCGGGCGCCACCTTCGCGCGCTTCGTCTACTCGGCGCCGCTGGTCGCGCTGCTGGTCCTGGCCTATGCCCGCGCCTCGGACCAGGCGGTCCCCGCGATCCCGGCGGCCTTCTGGCCCTATGCCATCGTGGGCGGGATCAGCCAGATCCTCGCCACCGTCGCGGTCGTCGCCCTGTTCCGGCACCGCGCCTTCGCGGTCGGCATCACCTTCAAGAAGACCGAGGTGCTGCTGTCGGTTCTGACCGGCATCGTCATCCTCGGCGAGGGGGTCAGCCTCGCCGGCCTCGCCGCGATCTGCCTCGGCCTCGTCGGGGTCCTCCTACTGTCGGACCCGCCCGGCGGTCCCGGCGGGCGCTGGTGGCGGCGGGTGGCGAACCGGGCGGCGGGGCTGGGCCTGCTCTCGGGCGTCTTCTTCGCCTTCTCGGGTGTCGGCTACCGGGGCGCCTCTCTCAGCCTGGGCGAGGGG
>JAMWZF010000525.1 GCA_024304875.1 Paracoccaceae bacterium | reverse complement strand
GGGCGGGGCGACGGCCCTCGCCGCCTGGCTGGACACGGGGGCACGGCGGCTCGCGCCCAAGGGCACGCTGACGGTGATCCAGCGGCCGGACCGGCTGGGCGATATCCTCCGCGACATGCCGCAAGTCATTGGATCGCTTGTCGTCCTTCCCCTTCAGTCGCGGCCCGGGCGGGACGCCGCGCTGGTTCTGGTTCAGGGGACCAAGGGCGGCCGGGCGGCGCTGCGCCTTCGCGCACCCTTGGTCCTTCACGACGGCGCGGCACACCGGGCCGACGGCGACGACTACAGCCCCGAGACGTCGACAGTCCTGCGCGATGCGGGCGCATTGACGCTCCGCGCTTAACGAATTCGCAAGGTTTGGGGACTGTTCTGGGGACACTCGGCAGCATGACGCCGAGGCAGGTGACAGAACGGAATTTCTGTGATGCACTTGTTACATTGCCAACCCGATGAGGAGGTACCCCCCCATGAGTCTGAACGCCCACCTGACGGAACTGCGGAAAAAGCACCAGACCCTCTCGGACGCGGTCGAGGCCGCACAGCGCAGCCCCGGCACGGACGACCTCGAGATCCGGGCGATGAAGAAGCAGAAGCTCCAGCTCAAGGAAGAGATCGAACGGCTTCAGACCCACTGATCGGCTGAACCCGATGGCCCGGCGCACGGGCACGGTCACCTGCCCCCTCCCGGGGGGCAGGCACCTGCGATGTCGGGCTCCGGCACAACGCCGAATCCCCTGTCGTCAGCCGAAGAACTGCGCGCCGTTCGCCGAAATGGTCGACCCGTTGATGAAGCCCGCCTCGTCCGAGGCGAGGAAGACGACGCAGCGCGCGATCTCCTCGGGCTCGCCAAGGCGGCCGGCGGGGATCTGGGCGATGATGCTCTCGCGGACCTTCTCGGGCACCGCCATCACCATCTCGGTCGCGATGTAGCCGGGGCAGACCGCGTTGGCGGTGATGCCGGCACGGGCGCCTTCCTGCGCCAGCGACCGGACGATGCCGATGTCGCCGGCCTTGGTGGCGGCGTAGTTCACCTGCGCGAACTGGCCCTTCTGGCCGTTGATCGAACTGATGACGATGACCCGGCCGAACTTGCGCTCGCGCATCCCCGGCCAGACCGGATGGAGGGTGTTGAATACGCCGGTGAGGTTGGTGTCGATCACGTCCTTCCAGTGCTCGGGCGTCATCTTGTGGAAGGGCGCGTCGCGGGTGATGCCCGCGTTGGCGACGACCACGTCGATCGGGCCGAGGTCGGCCTCGACCTGCTCGATCCCGGCCTTGCTGGCCTCGTAATCGGCCACGTTCCACTTGTAGGTCTTGATGCCGGTCTCCTCGGTGAAGGCCTTCGCCTTCTCGTCGTTCCCGGCATAGGTGGCGGCGACCTCGTAGCCTTCCGCCTTCAGCGCCTTGGAAATCGCTTCCCCGATGCCCCGGCTCCCCCCGGTCACCAATGCAACTCTGGCCATCTCTGGTCTCCTCTCTCCAGTCAGTCAGGTGGTCGTGTCGTAATTCCGTTATCCAGCAGCGCCTTAAGGCGTAACTTTCTTTCCCAAAGATCAGCCAGCGACCGGCAGGTCAAGCATCCGCCGCGCGTCGTTCTCGCCTTGCGCCCAGGTGGCGCGCAGCTTGCCCGGGTCGGTGAAGTCGATCTTGTCCGCCGGCGTCTCCCGGCTGGGTTCGATGTAGGTCCGGCCCGCCACCTCGGGCACGCGCTTGTAGTCGCGGGTCAGCAGGATCATCGTCGTGCCCTCGTCCGGGTCCGGCATCGGCGCCTGGTCGGCCATGCCGCCGTCCACCACCCGGCGATCGTCCCACAGCGGCGGCTCGAAGACCGGCGGGATGACGGCGGCCGCCGAGATCAGGTCGACCAGAAGACCCTCGCAGGCGGCCTTGTTGGCATCCACCAGGGTCGAAGTCAGGCCCGCCTTCTCGGCCCAGTCGAAATGCGGCGAGCCCACGAC
>JAMWZF010000524.1 GCA_024304875.1 Paracoccaceae bacterium | reverse complement strand
TTCCGGGCCTTCCTGCGGGTCGGGCTGCCGGTGTTCCTGGTCATGTTCATCGTCGGGGCCTGGTTCTCCTCGGACAAGAACCGCCAGCAGATCACCGACTTCGTCGCCGACGTGCGCACCCAGATCGAGCAGCGGCCCGAGTTCGCGGTCAAGCTAATGGCGATCGAAGGTGCCGACGAGGCGCTGATGGAACAGATCCGGGCCACCGTCGCGCTCGACTTCCCGCTGTCGTCCTTCGACATCGACCTCGAGGCGCAGCGCGAGGCGATCGCGGGCCTCAGCGCGGTGAAGTCCGCCGCCGTCCGGGTCCGCCCCGGCGGCATCCTGCAGGTCGAGGTGGACCAGCGCATACCGGTCGCCGTCTGGCGCGACACCGACGGGCTGAAGCTGGTGGACGAGAGCGGAGCCTTCGTGGCACCGCTGGAGACCCGGGCGGACCGGGCGGACCTGCCGCTGATCGTGGGCGACGGGGCCCGCGACGCGCTGCCCGAGGCGCTGGCGCTTTATGCCGCCGCGGCGCCGCTGTCAGAGCGCGTCCGGGGCCTTGTCCGCATGGGAGAGCGGCGCTGGGACGTGGTGCTCGACCGGGGCCAGCGCATCCTGCTGCCCGCTGCCGCACCGCAGGCCGCGCTGGAGCGGGTGATCGCCCTCGACGAGGCCAAGACCATGCTGGACCGCGACATCGCGCGGGTCGACATGCGCAACCCGGACCGCCCGACGGTCCAGATGAACATCGCCGCCGCCGATGCCTTCCGCATCCCGGTGAGCGACACCGAAACCGGAAATTAGGGGACGAGTATGAGGGCGCTTTACGACAGTCAGCGGGCCATGCGGAACATGCGCAAGGCGGCGATGCAGCGGGGCGTCATCGCCATTCTCGACGTCGGCTCGTCAAAGATCGCCTGCCTTGTCCTGCGCTTCGACGGACCCGAGCGGTTCAAGGATTCCGAAGGTGTCGGATCCATGGCGGGCCAGTCCTCGTTCCGGGTCATCGGCGCGGCCACCACCCGGTCCCGGGGCGTTACCTTCGGCGAGGTCAGCGCCATGGCCGAGACCGAGCGCGCGATCCGCACCGCGGTTCAGGCGGCCCAGAAGATGGCCAATGTCAGGGTCGATCATGTCATTGCCTCCATGTCCGGTGCGCGGCCGCGGTCCTACGGGCTCGACGGGCAGGTCGAGATCGGCGACAGCGTGGTGAGCGATGCCGACATCGGCCGGGTCCTCGCCGCCTGCGAGGTGCCCGATTTCGGCGAAGGCCGGCACGTGCTGCACGCCCAGCCGGTGAACTTCGCCATCGACCACCGGAGCGGCCTTGCCGACCCGCGCGGCCAGACCGGCAACACGCTGACCTGCGACATGCACGTGCTGACGGTCGAGGACGCGGCGATCCAGAACCTGATCTACTGCCTCAAGCGCTGCGACCTCGAGATCGCGGGCCTCGCCTCCTCCTCCTACGTCTCGGGCATCTCGGCCCTCGTCGAGGACGAGCAGGAACTGGGCGCCGCCTGCATCGACCTGGGCGGCGGGGCGACGGGCATTTCGGTCTTCATCAAGAAGCACATGATCTTTGCCGATACCGTCCGGATGGGCGGCGATCACATCACCTCGGACATCTCGATGGGCCTGCAGGTGCCGACCTCGGTGGCCGAGCGGATCAAGACCTTCTACGGCGGCATCGTCGCCACCGGCATGGACGACCGCGACCGGATCGAGATCGGCGGCGATACCGGCGACTGGGAGCACGACCGGCGGACGGTGTCCCGGGCCGAGCTGATCGGCATCATGCGCCCGCGGGTCGAGGAGATCCTCGAGGAGGTGCGCCTGCGCCTCGACGCCGCCGGGTTCGAGCATCTGCCCTCGCAGCAGATCGTCCTGACGGGCGGGGGCAGCCAGATCCCCGGCCTTGATGCGCTGGCGTCGCGCATCCTCGGCCAGCAGGTGCGCCTCGGGCGCCCCCTGCGGG
>JAMWZF010000523.1 GCA_024304875.1 Paracoccaceae bacterium | reverse complement strand
CCGCCAGTGGACGCTGGGCGGCAAGTACGGCTACCGCAAGGCCGAGGTCGAGACGGTGCGCGGCTCGGACGACTTCGTCTCGAACACCGCCCATCTCGGCATCCTGCGGCTCGACTACCACGTGGTGCACAACTGGGACATCACCGCCGAGGCGCGCGTCATGCACTTCGAGGAGACCGATGTCACCGAGACCGGCGCGATGATCGGTGTCTGGCGCCACTTCGGCAACAACGTGAAGGCCGGCGTGGGTTACCAGTTCAACGACGTGGATGACGACCTGCGGCTGATCGACGGCCGCCAGGAAGGCGCCTTCTTCAACGTGATCGCCAAGTTCTGATCCGATGCCGGCCGCCCCTTCCCGGGGCGGCCCGCGTCAGGCGAAGATCCGGTGCATCTGGTCGTCGTAGAAGCGCCGCGAGATCGTGGCGCGGTTGCCCGCCACCCCGCGATAGGCCGAATGTCCGTTCGCCAGCGGCAGGCCCGCCCAGATCCAGGCCAGGTTGTCCTGGAATCTCGGCCGCGACAGCCGCCCGGCGGCGAAGGCGTCGTAGCCGGCATCCTTCAGCAACAGCATCGCCAGCCGGTCCTGCACCGCGGGGGTGAACCGGGTGCCGCCCGGCAGGCCGGCGCGGCGCACCAGCATCGCCAGCGTGGACGGGATGAACTGGTAGCGCCCGATGGCATGGTGCTGGCCGGGCGTCGCCCGGATCCAGCGCTTGATCTCGTCGAGCGACAGCTGCGTCGGCTGCGCCCGCGGCAGGCGGCGGGCCGACATGTGGATGGCGTCATACTGCTTGCGCCCCGCCTCGGCGAAGGCGATCAGGTCGAGCAGCCGCCCCGTCCGCGTGGCCGCGGGCCGGACCGTCCATTCCGAATAGGGCAGCCGGATCGCGCCGGGTTTCGAACGCTCGTAGGGATCGTGGGAAACCCAGTCCTCGACGCCGAAACTGCGCCAGCGGGCCTTGTCGGCCAGAGAATAGGCCTCCTGCGTGGCGCCCGCCGCGGCGGCGCCGCCGCCGGTTGCGGCAGCGGTTGCGACGCCGGCGAGACCGGCAAGAAATGCCCTGCGATGAAAATGCATGGTGCCCCCTGTGGAAAAGTCGACTCGCTATCCGGGCAGAATATCATGATCCGAGAAAAAATTCATTTTTTTCATATAGTTGACGGATCGTGGAAAATCTCGCGTCCTGCGGCGGACTGACCACAAGATGCGGTCCTCGAACGGTCCTGCGGGCATCGCGTCTTTCCCTTCGCCGCCAAGACCGTAGACTGCGCCGGCGCGGCATGCCCGCCTCGTGATTTCCGGACCCTGACCATGAACCTGCCCAGCATCGAGCCGACCGCCCTGCCCGGGGTTCTCCTGATCACGCCGCGCCGCTTCCAGGACGGGCGCGGCCATTTCTGCGAGACCTACAATGCCGGCGCGCTGGCGCATCTCGGGCTCGACACCGTCTTCGTGCAGGACAACGCGTCGCTCTCGCGCGAGGCGGGGACGGTGCGCGGGCTGCATTACCAGGCGCCGCCCCGCGCCCAGGCCAAGCTGGTGCGCTGCGGGCGCGGCCGGCTCTGGGATGTCGCGGTGGATTTCCGCCGGGACAGTGACACATATGGCCACTGGATCGGGGTGGAGCTGACCCCCGATAACGGCCGGCAGCTGTATATCCCGGCCGGTTTCCTGCACGGTTTCGTCACGCTCGAGCCGGAGACCGAATGCCTCTACAAATGCTCGGACCACTATGCGCCGGAACAGGACGGCGCGGTGGCCTGGGACAGTCTCGGGATCGACTGGCCGCTCGGAGACCGGACCCCCGTCCTGTCCGACAAGGACGCCGCCGCGCCCGCCTTCGACAGCGTGGAAAGCCCCTTCACCCGGGAGAACACATGAAACTCCTCGTCACCGGCGGCGCCGGGTTCATCGGATCGGCCGTGGTGCGCCGCGCCATCGCCGAGGGGCATTCGGTGGTCAATCTCG
>JAMWZF010000522.1 GCA_024304875.1 Paracoccaceae bacterium | reverse complement strand
GCCGAGCGGATCTCGCGCCTGACCTCGACCGCCGCCTTCGAGGCCGAGGCCCGGCGCGTCTCGGCCCTGCCGTCGCGCGAACAGGGCGGCCGCCTGCCCTGGCTGCCGATCACCAACTACCCGGCGGGCCTGCGCGGCGTCCTGCTCGACCTCGCCCCCGGCGAGGTGACGGCCCCGATCCCGATCACCAACGGCATCGCGCTGTTCCAGATGCGCGGCGTCCGCGAAGTCGCCAGCGCCATCCCCGAGCCCGCCGCCATCGAGTTCGCCGCATACTACATCGACGGCGGCCGGTCCGAGCAGGGCCTGCGCGCCGCTGCCCGCGTGGCTGCGACCGTCGATACCTGCGACGACCTCTACGGCGTGGCCCAGGGCCAGCCCGAAGAGGTCCTGCAGCGCGACACCCTACCGCTGAACGAGATCCCGCAGGACGTGGCGATGGAACTGGCCAAGCTGGACCCGGGCGAGGTCTCCACCGCGCTGACCCGCGCGAACGGGCAGACCCTGGTGTTCCTGATGCTGTGCGGCCGGACCCCCTCGCTGGAGGAGACGCCCGACCGCGAGGCGGTGCGCAACTCGATCCGGTCCCAGCGCCTCGAAGGCTACGCCAACGCCCTCCTGGCCGAGCTGCGCGCCGCGGCGGACATCCGTTACCTGCAATGACACTCGCCATCTCCTGCGGAGAGCCCGCGGGAATCGGGCCGGAGATCGCGGCCAAGGCCTGGGCCGACCTGCGCGGCGCGGTGCCGATGGTCTGGATCGGCGATCCCCGGCATCTGCCCGAGGGCGTGCCGTGGACCGAGGTGACCGCCGCCGAGGAGGCCGCCGGGGTCTGCGACGACGCCCTGCCCGTCCTCGCCCGGGACTTCGGCCCCCCCGTCACCCCGGGCAGGGCCCAGGCAGCCCACGCCTCGCATGTCATTGCCGCGATCGAGGAGTCGGTGGCCCTGACCCGCTCGGGTGCCTGCTCGGCCATGGTCACCGCGCCGATCCACAAGCAGGCGCTGATCGACGGCGCGGGCTTCGCCTACCCCGGCCATACCGAGTTTCTCGCCGCCCTCGGCGGGGTAACCCGCGTGGTGATGATGCTGGCCTCGGACATCCTGCGCGTCGTTCCCGCGACGATCCACATCCCCCTCTCCCAGGTTCCCGCGGCGCTGACCGAAGATGTGCTGGCCGAGACCGTCGAGATCACCCGCGCCGCCCTGATCCGCGACTTCGGCATCGCCGAGCCGCGTATCGCCGTCTCGGGCCTCAACCCCCACGCCGGCGAGGGCGGCAAGATGGGGCGGGAGGAGATCGATCTGATCGCGCCGGTGATCCGGCGGTTTCAGGATAGGGGCTGGCATGTCGTCGGCCCGCTTCCGGCCGACACGATGTTCCACGCCGCCGCGCGGGCCCGCTATGACGCCGCCATCGCGATGTATCACGACCAGGCCCTCGTCCCGATCAAGACGCTGGCCTTCGACGAGGGGGTGAACGTCACCCTCGGCCTGCCCTTCGTGCGCACCTCGCCCGACCACGGGACGGCCTTCGACATCGCGGGCAAGGGGGTGGCCAATCCTTCCTCGATGATCGCCGCGATCCGCATGGCGGCGGCGATGGGGCCCCGGGCCATCCGGGCGTGACGGATCCGGGACTTGCCCCTGCCCCGTCCTTCGCCCCATAGACGCTCATGGCCATCGACACCCTTCCCCCGCTTCGCGAGGTCATCGCCGCCCACGGGCTTTCGGCGAAGAAGGCGCTTGGCCAGAACTTCCTGCTCGACCTCAACCTGACGGCCAAGATCGCGCGGTCGGCCGGCAGTCTGGCCGATGCCGACATCCTGGAGATCGGCCCCGGCCCCGGCGGGCTGACCCGCGGGCTGCTGGCGGAAGGGGCGCGGCATGTCCTCGCGGTCGAGAAGGACGTACGCTGCCTGCCCGCCCTCCAGCAGATTGCCGAGGCCTACCCCGGCCGTCTGACGGTGGTGCATGGCGACGCGCTGGAACATGAGCGT
>JAMWZF010000521.1 GCA_024304875.1 Paracoccaceae bacterium | reverse complement strand
ACCCCGATCCGGATCGCCGAGAGGGTCAGCGTCGGCGATGGTTATGTCCTGCCCCGGCCCGAGGGGTTCGCGCTCCACGACACCCCCGGCGCGGTGACCCTGGCGGAAGAGGCCGATGTGCGCGCGCCCCGCTACATGATCCTGCAACCGGCGGGCGATATCGGCCCGGTCGACCTGCCGGAGAGCCGGCGCGGGATAGACTATGTCCGGACCGAGACCGGAACCGGGTCGGGCGGGCAGGAATGGGAACTGACGGCCCTGCGCGCGGACCTCGGCGTGGTGGCCTTCGCCTACCTTCAATCCGAGAAGCGCCGGCCCGACTTCGGCTGGGCCTGGGCGGTGATCGAGGGATTGGAGGCGGCGGAGTAGGACTGCAGAGCGCCGATCACTCCGTCGCGGGAGCCTCGCTTTCCGCCTCGGCGTCGGGCGCGTCCTCCGCCGCGTCATCGGCGGAAACCGCATCCGTCGCCGGGCTCGTCGCGCTCTGTGTCACCAGCGCTCCGTCCTGCCAGTCGCCCTCGGCCTCTTCGCCGCTGGCATAGGTCATCGTGCCCTGACCCTGGCGGCGGCCGTTCTGGAACATGCCGGTATAGACGTCGCCGTTGGTGTAGGTCGCGGTGCCGAGGCCCGAGATCTCACCGTTCTCCCATTGGCCCTCGTAGACGAAGCCGTCGGGCATGGTGATCTTGCCCGATCCGTGCCGCTGGCCGGCGAGGAACTCGCCTTCGTAGACCGTCCCGTCCGCGTAGGTCGCGGTGCCCACGCCCTCGCGCTGGCCGTCGACCCAGCCGCCCGTGTAGGTGTAGCCGTCGGCATAGGTCATCGTGCCCTGGCCGTGGTTCTTGGCGTTGCGGAACTCGCCCTCGTAGGTCAGGCCGTTGGCATAGGTCGCGACGCCCGTGCCGTCGATGACGCCGGCGGACCATTCGCCTTCGTAGGTCGAGCCGTCGGGGTAGGTGATGGTGCCGGTGCCCTCGGGCAGGTCGGCGACGAACTGGCCCTCGTAGACCGACCCGTCGGGGTAGGTCACGCGGCCGGTCCCCTCGATCTGGCCGGCGACCCAGGTGCCGACGTAGGTGTAGCCGTCGGCGCCGGTGAAGCTGCCCTCGCCCTCGCGGCGGTCGTCGACGAAGCTGCCTTGGTAGACGTCGCCGTTGGCGTAGGTGACGGTGCCTGTCCCCTCGCGCTTGCCGGCGACCAGGGTGCCCTCGTAGATGTCGCCGTTCGGCTGGATCAGGCGGCCCTCGCCCTCGATCTGGCCCTCGACCCAGGTGCCTTCGTAGATCATGCCGTCGGCGGTGGTCAGGGTGCCGGTGCCCTCGCGCTCTCCGCTGGCCAGCTCGCCCTCGTAGACCGCGCCGTCGGGGTAGGTGATGGTGCCGGAGCCTTCCTTGACCCCGTTCACCCAGTCGCCGTCGTAGATGTAGCCGCCCGGCGAGCGCATGACGCCCTGGCCGTCGTGCATGGCGTTGCGGAAGGACCCCTCGTAGATCACGCCGTTGGCGTAGGTGGCGATCCCCTCGCCCTCGATCCTGCCGTCGACCCAGTCGCCCTCGTAGGTGCCGCCATCCGCGAAGGTGATCTTGCCGAAGCCGGCGGGCTTGCCGGCGGCGAATTCGCCTTCGTAGACCGATCCGTTGGGGAAGCGGGCGACGCCGGTGCCCCGGATCTCGCCCTCGAACCATTCGCCGGTGTACTCGTAGCCGTTGGGCAGCCGGTAGGTGCCCTGGCCGTGCTGGCGCCCGTTGAGGAAGGTGCCTTCGTAGATGCCGCCGTCGTCGTACTGCTTGGTTTCCACGGTCTGGGCCATGGCGGGCGCGCCTGCGCCGGCCGCAAGGACGGCCGCCGTGATGACGGGCATGATCCGACGCTTCATTGGCTGCTCTCCCCTGCGCGCGTTTTGCGAAAGGTTAGACTTTTCGGGCAGGCGAGACAACGGGGAAGGGGACACGGGCGCGTGGGGGCGGCTCGCCGCTTTCCCTCCTCGCCGGTTCTGCGTAAGACGGCCCGGCACCTGTCT
>JAMWZF010000520.1 GCA_024304875.1 Paracoccaceae bacterium | reverse complement strand
GTGCAGCCCGCCGGTGGCAATGACAAGGGCGGCGAGGGCAACCCCGCCAGAGAGACCCGGCGGCAGGCCCGCCCCGAGGGCAAGGCAGCCGGCGAGCGCCCCGACGCCACCCACTGCCAGCCCCGCTGCGGGCCAGGCCCAGGCCCCCTCGGGCCGCGGCTTGCCCCCCGGTCCGGCGGGAAGCCGCGTCAGAAGCGCCAGTGCGGCGGCGATGTCCTGCAGGGGTCGCATCCGGGCCCTTTCCTGTGCGTGTGCGTGGGTTAGACAGGCCTGATCCCGAATGCAACGAGCCAGGCACATGACCATCCCCTTCGACAGCCTCGAGACCTTCCGCGCCGTTCTGACGTCTCTTCCCGGACCCGATCTTGCCGCCCGGGAGGCCGCCGCCGCGCGCGACGCGGTGCTGACCAAGCCCCCGGGGTCGCTGGGCCGGGCGGAAGAGATCGCCCTCTGGGCCGCCGGCTGGCAGGGGACCGACCGGCCCCGCATCACGGCCCCGCAGGTGGTGATCTTCGCCGGCAACCACGGCATCGCGGCGCGGGGCGTCTCGGCCTTTCCGCCCGAGGTGACGGTGCAGATGGTCGCCAACTTCGACGCCGGCGGCGCCGCGATCAACCAGCTGGCCCGGGCGGCGGGGGCGGTGATGGACGTCGTCGCGCTCGACCTCGACCGGCCCACGGCGGATTTCACCGAAGCACCGGCGATGAGCGAAGCGGACTGCGTGGCGGCCCTGCGCGCGGGGTGGGACGCGGTGCGGGATGGTACCGACCTCCTGGTCGCGGGCGAGATGGGCATCGGCAACACGACCTCGGCGGCGGCAGTCGCCGCGGCCCTCTACGGTGGCACCGGGGCGGACTGGGTCGGCCGGGGCACCGGGGTGGACGAGGCCGGGCTGGCCCGCAAGGCCGCGGCGGTGGACGCCGGTCTGGCCCTGCATGCGGCGGCGCTGACCGATCCGCTGGAGGCCCTGCGCTGCCTCGGCGGGCGCGAACTGGCCGCCATGGCCGGCGCCATCGCGGCCGCCCGGATGGCAAGGGTTCCCGTGCTGTTGGACGGGTTCATCTGCACGGCGGCTGCCGCGGTGCTGGACAAGGCGGTGCCCGGCGCCCTCGATCATGTCCTCGCCGGTCACCGGGGGGCGGAGCCGGGCCATGGCAAGCTGCTGGCGGCCCTTGGCAAGGATCCGATCCTCGACCTCGGCCTGCGTCTCGGGGAGGGGTCGGGGGCGGCCATGGCCATCGGCGTGGTCAAGGCCGCGCTGGAATGCCATTCCGGCATGGCGACCTTCGCCGAGGCCGGGGTCTCGGGCGGCTGATCCAGCGGTTCATGATAGGTTAAGGGGGCATGGACCGGGCCGGGGGGATCCAGTCCAAGCCTCTGTTTCAAAATGAAGAAACGAGATACCAAAGACTCCAGAACGTTAGGCTCAGGACTCATAGCCAGAACATTACGATGGCGGCGAGGGCGCAGGCGGAGAGGAAGACCGCCGGCGAGCGGTCGTAGCGCATCGCGACCCGCCGCCAGTCCTTGATCCGGGCGAAGGTGTTCTCGATGCGGTGCCTGCGCCGGTAGACCTCGCGGTCGTGCGGGATCGGCACGCGCCGAACCTTGCGGGACGGGATGCAGGCCTCGATCCCCATGAGTTTCAACGAGTTGCGGAACAGGTTGGAGTCATACGACCGGTCCGCCAGCATCCACCGGGCCGCCGGCAGCGACCCCGCCAAGGCCTTCGAGCCCCACTCGTCGCTGGTCTGTCCGGCGCTGAGGACCATTCGGACCGGCCGTCCGAGGCCGTCCACGACCATGTGCAACTTCGACGTCAGCCCGCCGTGCGAGCGCCCGATGAGGCGGCCGAGAGCCCCCCTTTTAGGGCCATGCTCGAGGCCGTCCGGTGCGCCTTGAGGTAGGTGGCGTCAATCATCAGGGTGTCGGTCCCACCACTTTCCTCGGCCAGGGCCAGGAGCATGGAGGCGAAGATGCCCTTCTCGCTCCAGCGCTTCCAGCGGTTGTAGAGGGTCTTGGGCGGGCCATACTCC
>JAMWZF010000052.1 GCA_024304875.1 Paracoccaceae bacterium | reverse complement strand
GCCCGCCGCACCGCCGAATCGGCCGAGAGCATCGGCGAGTTGATCGCCGCCTCGAACCGGCACGTCGCCAGCGGCACCCAGCTGGTGGGCCGCGCCGGGGAGTCGCTGAGCGCGATCGAGGCGCAGTTGTCCGAGGTGCACGGTCATGTCGACCTCATGGCGGCGCAGGCGCAGGACCAGTCCGAGGCCCTGCGCGGCGTGGACGGCATGGCCCACCAGATCGACGCCGGCATCGGGTCCAGCGCCGGACTGGCCGAGCAGATGCTGGCCATGGGAGAGCGGATCGCGAGCGGTGCGCGGCGGCTGTCGGGGTCCCTTTCCGGCATGCGGCTGGCCGGCGCAACGGATGAGCAGGTGGGTGCGGAGCGACGAGCGGGCGGGGACGTGGCGGTCCGGGACCAGGCCGCATGACACGGGTGACGCGGGCAGAGGACGGGTGGCGGTCTTGCTCGCGTCGCGCACGCCGACTGGACCGGGCGGGGCGATCCGGGCCGCGATCTGCCGGTGCCGGCCGGCTCCGCGCCCTCGATCAGCCTTCGGAGCCGGGCATCGTGGTGGAAATGGACCGGACCCGTTCATCGATGAAGGCCTCGGCCTTGCGCGCGGCCATGCGCAGGCGCACTTCGGTCAGGAAGGCCTCTTCGAGGGTCTGGGACGAGGCCCCGATCATCTTGGCCACTTCCATGAAGAAGCGGTCCTCGCCGGTCGCGTCCTGGTAGTTCATCACCTTTTCGGCGAGGGCCGCGGCGATCTTGGACGCGCTCTCCGACATCAGCGCGTGCTTTCGGTCAGCCGCCGCTTCACGTAGCCGGTCACGCTCTCCATCAGCGTATCCATGTGCGGGTCCTGGAAGAAGTGGTCCGCGCCCTCGACCTCCTGGTGGGTGATCGTGATGCCCTTCTGCTCGTGCAGCTTGCCGACGAGGGATGCCGTGTCCTGCGGCGGCGCGACCCGGTCGCCGGTGCCGTTGATGATCAGCCCCGAGGAGGGGCAGGGCGCCAGGAACGAGAAGTCGTACATGTTGGCCGGCGGAGAGACCGAGATGAAGCCGGTGATCTCGGGCCGGCGCATCAGCAGCTGCATCCCGATCCAGGCCCCGAAGGAGAACCCGGCAACCCAGCAGTGCTTGGCATTCTGGTTCATCGACTGCAGGTAGTCGAGCGCGCTCGCCGCATCCGACAGCTCGCCCACGCCCTGGTCGTACTCGCCCTGGGACCGGCCCACGCCGCGGAAATTGAACCGCAGCACGGTGAAGCCCATCTTGTAGAAGGCATAATGCAGGTTGTAGACGACCCGGTTGTTCATCGTCCCGCCGAATTGCGGGTGCGGATGCAGGATGATGGCAATGGGCGCGTCGGAGCCGCGCTGGGGGTGGTAGCGGCCTTCGAGCCGGCCCTCGGGGCCGGGAAAGATAACCTCGGGCATCGGTCTTCCTTGTCGTCCATCCCGGGGCCGGGCTGTCCCCGCGCATTCTTGACGAAAACGCTCGGCCACCTTAGAAGGATTCTAAACTTCATGCCCGGAGTCGGGTCCGGGCGGCTTTTGGCACCTAATGTGGTGACGGCGCGGCGTCAATCCAATTGGCCGGCGCGCCGCAGACCGACGTGGAGACGTGGCCGATGAAACTCAGCACCAAGGGCCGCTACGCAATGGTCGCTCTGGCCGACCTCGCCCTGCAGCCCGCCGGGGCCATGGTCTCGCTGGGCGCGATCTCGACCCGGCAGGACATCTCTCTGCCCTATCTCGAGCAGCTGTTCGTGCGCCTGCGGCGGGCCGGCCTGGTCCAGTCCGTGCGCGGCCCCGGTGGCGGCTACCGCCTTGCGCGCCCGGCCTCGGAGATCCGGGTCGTCGACATCCTCGCCGCCGTGGACGAGACGGTGAGCGCGATGCACAAGGGCGCCGCCGCCTCCGGCGGGGCCTCGGGCAGCCGGGCGCAGAGCCTGACAAACCGCCTGTGGGAAGGGCTCTCGGCCCATGTCTACGTCTTCCTTCACCAGACCCGGCTGAGCGACGTGGTGGCCAACGACCTCGCCCCGTGCCCCGCCGTTCCCAGCCTGTTCGAGGTGGTGGACGAATGAGCCGGGTCTACCTCGACTGGAACGCCACGGCGCCCCTGCGGGACGAGGCGAAGGCGGCGATGCTGGCGGCGATGGATGTCGCGGGCAACCCGTCGTCGGTACATACCGAGGGCCGGGCGGCCAAGGCGCTGGTCGAGAAGGCCCGTGCGCAGGTGGCCGAGGCCGTCGGCTGCAAGCCGCAGGAGGTGATCTTCACGTCGGGAGCGACGGAGGCGGCCTCTTTCCTCTCGGACCTGCCCGGGGGTCATGCGGTGGAGGTCGACCCGACCGCCCACGACGCGCTCTGGGCGCACCACCGGCCGGATCCCGGGGCCGAGGTGCAATGGCGGGCGCTCGGCCTTGCCAATTCCGAGACCGGGATCGTGAGCGACCTTCCCGAGGGGGCGGACCGGGCGGTGATCGACGCGACCCAGGCGATCGGGCGTCTGCCCTTCGCCTTCGGCTGGTCCGGCGCTGCCGCCGCGATCGTCTCGGCCCACAAGTTCGGAGGACCCAAGGGGGTCGGCGCGCTGATCCTGCGCGAGGGGCTGGACATCCCCGCCCTGCAAAGAGGCGGCGGGCAGGAGATGGGCCGCCGCTCGGGGACCGAGAACATTCTCGGCATCGCCGGCACGGGTGCCGCCATTGCCGCGGCGCTCCAGGACCTCGCCGCCGGGACCTGGGACAGGGTCGCGCAGTTGCGGGATTCTCTGGAGGCAGCCGTTGAGGCTGCGGCGCCAGACACCATATTCGTAGGGAGGGGCACGCAACGCCTGCCCAACACCACCTGTTTTGCCACCCCCGGCTGGAAGGGCGAGACGCAGGTGATGACGATGGACCTCGCCGGTTTCGCGATCAGCGCCGGCAGTGCCTGTTCCAGCGGCAAGGTCAAGGCCAGCCGGGTGCTGACCGCGATGGGATACCCGGGCGAGGTGGCGGGCAGCGCGATCCGCGTCAGCCTCGGCCCGTATACGACAGAGGAGGACATCGCGCGATTTGCCGATGTCTGGACCGACAAACGCAAGCGCCACGCAACCCGCGCGGCCTGAGGAAGGACGACAGATGACCGCATACGATACCCCGACCCCCGAGGTGAAAGAGGGCGTCGACGAGGACACCGTAGAGGCCGTCCGCAAGCTCTCGGGCACCTACAAGTACGGCTGGGATACCGAGATCGAGATGGACTACGCCCCCAAGGGCCTGTCGGAGGACATCGTCCGCCTGATTTCGGAAAAGAACGAAGAGCCCGAGTGGATGACCGACTGGCGCCTGAAGGCCTTCCAGCGCTGGCAGCAGATGGAAGAGCCCGAATGGGCGATGATCGAGTATCCTCAGATCGACTTCCAGAACCAGTATTACTACGCCCGGCCGAAGAGCATGGAGGTCAAGCCGAAGTCCCTGGACGAGGTCGACCCCAAGCTGCTGGCCACCTACGAGAAGCTGGGCATCCCGCTGAAGGAGCAGATGATCCTCGCCGGGGTCGAGGGCGCCGAGGACGCGCCGTCGGAGGGCCGCAAGGTGGCTGTGGATGCGGTGTTCGATTCCGTCTCGGTCGGGACCACCTTCCAGGCCGAGCTGAAGAAGGCCGGGGTCATCTTCTGCTCGATCTCCGAGGCGATCCGCGAGCACCCCGAGCTGGTGAAGAAGTACCTCGGCTCCGTCGTGCCGGTGTCCGACAACTTCTATGCGACGCTTAATTCCGCGGTCTTCAGCGACGGCTCCTTCGTCTACGTGCCGCCCGGCGTGCGCTGCCCGATGGAACTGTCGACCTACTTCCGGATCAACGCCGAGAACACCGGCCAGTTCGAGCGCACGCTCATCATCGCCGACAAGGGATCCTACGTCAGCTACCTCGAAGGCTGCACCGCGCCCCAGCGCGACACCGCCCAGCTGCACGCCGCGGTGGTCGAGATCGTCATCGAGGAAGACGCCGAGGTGAAGTATTCGACCGTGCAGAACTGGTTCCCCGGCGACGAGGACGGCAAGGGCGGCATCTACAACTTCGTCACCAAGCGCGCCGATTGCCGGGGCGATCGGGCCAAGGTGATGTGGACGCAGGTGGAAACCGGCTCGGCCGTGACCTGGAAGTATCCCTCCTGCCTTCTGCGGGGCGACGACAGCCAGGGCGAGTTCTATTCCATCGCCATCACCAACAACCACCAGCAGGCCGACACGGGCACCAAGATGACCCACCTCGGCAAGCGGACCAAGTCGCGCATCGTCTCAAAAGGGATCAGCGCGGGCAAGGCGCAGAATACCTACCGCGGCCTTGTCTCGATGCACCCCAAGGCGACCGACAGCCGCAACTACACCCAGTGCGACAGCCTTCTGATCGGCGACCAGTGCGGCGCCCACACGGTTCCCTACATCGAGGTCAAGAACAACTCGTCGCGCGTCGAACACGAGGCCACGACCTCCAAGGTGGACGACGACCAGATGTTCTACTGCCGCCAGCGCGGCATGGACGAGGAAGAGGCGGTCGCGCTGATCGTGAACGGCTTTGCCAAGGAGGTGCTTCAGGCCCTGCCGATGGAGTTCGCCATGGAGGCGCAGCAGCTTGTCGCGATTTCGCTGGAAGGCAGCGTGGGCTAGGCGATTGGCGGTACCCGGGCGCAGCAGCGCCGCCTATCCTCTGCGCCAGGTTCCCCGTTTGAAGGACGAGCAGCGATGACCGACACCACCGACCCGGCGACCCCGGCCAAGCGCCCCCGCACCGGCCCCAAGGCGCGGGCGAGGTTCCTGCTGAAGCTGCTCGCACCCGGGCGGCCGGTGCAGATCGCGGACGTCGGCGCGCGGATGATGCGGGGCGGGGCGCCTTATGACCTGCTGATGAAGCTGGACGGCGCGGCGCATCTCAGCGGATTCGAGCCCGAAGCCGAGGCCTTCGAGAGGCTGGTGGCCGAAGCGCCGCCGAACGCGACCTGCTACCAGACTGCGGTGGGCAAGCCGGGGCCGGCGACCTTCTACAGCCACAAGATCGGCTCGCTGTCTTCGGTCTTCAGGTTTTCCGCCAGCGCGGCGGCCTATCTCGGCAAGGTCTTCTGGGTGAAGCGCCCGATCGAGGAGATCCCGGTCGACCTCGTCGCCCTCGACCAGATCGAGAGTTTCCCGAGGCTGGACCTTCTCAAGATGGACGCGCAAGGGGCGGAGTTCGACATCCTGCAAGGGGCTAAACAGACCCTGGCCGAGGCCGTCTGCGTGATCCCCGAGGTCCGGTTCTACCGGATGTACGAGGGCGAGCCGACGTGGGCGGACGTGGATGCCGAGCTGCGCGCGCAGGGCTTCGTCCTTCACAAGTTCCTGCACCAGAAGGCCGTGACCCTGCCAACGCAGGTCAAGCCGCGGTTCAGGAAAGGCAAGGTGAGCCAGCTGCTGGACGGGGACGCGGTCTATATCCGCAACCTCGAGGCCCCCGAGGCCGTCAGCGCCGATCAGCTGAAGATGCTGGCCCTGATCGCCGATACGGTGATCGACAGCCCCGATCTCTGCGCCTACTGCCTCGATCTTCTGTGGAAGAAGGGGATCCTCAAGAAGAACGCTTCGGCCCGCTACGCCGACCGGCTGCCCGAGGACGTGACCGATGACGCCGAACCCGAGGCCGGGCGCGACGCGGAGACGGAGGAGGCGGCATGAAGGACGGCCAACCCTTCGACCGGCCCGAGCTGACCCTGCCCGAGGCGGAGGCTGCCTGGCTGCGCGAGGCATACGAGGGCGCCGAGGTCATCCTCGAATACGGCTCCGGCGGCAGCACCGTGATGGCGTCCGAGATGCCGGGAAAGACGATCTTCTCGGTCGAAAGCTCCAAGAAGTGGGCGGCCATGATGTCCGGCTGGTTCGAGGAGAACCCGGGCAAGAGCCGCCCCACGGTCATTCCGATCTTCGTCGGGCCGGTCAAGCAATGGGGCATGCCCAAGGACGACACCCACTACCACCGCTGGCCGCGCTACCCGCTGAAGGTCTGGGACCACGAGGGGTTCAGGCAGCCGGACGTGGTGCTCGTCGATGGCCGGTTCCGGATTGCATGCCTGCTGGCGACGCTCTACCGGACGCAGAAACCCGTCACCCTCTATTTCGACGACTACACCGCGCGGACGCAGTACCACATCGTGGAGGACTTCGCGCCGCTTATCGAAACCCGGGGCCGGATGGCCCGGTTCGACATCGAACCGACCCCCATCCCGCCCGAGCGCCTGATGCAGATCATGGCGCTGTTCAACCGGAAACTGTGATCCGCCAGGGGGCGGACCGAAGGAGAGAATATGCTTCAGATCAAGGGCCTGGAAGTCAAACTTGAAGAAGAGGACAAGCAGATCCTCAAGGGCGTGGACCTCGAGGTTCCCGCCGGCGCCGTGCACGCGATCATGGGCCCCAACGGGTCCGGCAAGTCGACCCTGTCCTACGTCCTGTCGGGTCGCGACGGCTACGAGGTGACCGGCGGCTCCGCCACTCTCGAGGGCGTCGACCTGCTCGACATGGAGCCCGAGGAGCGCGCCGCCGCCGGCCTGTTCCTGGCGTTCCAGTATCCGGTGGAAATCCCCGGCGTCGGCAACATGACCTTCCTGCGCACCGCGCTGAATGCCCAGCGCAAGGCGCGCGGGCAGGAGGAGATCAGCGCCGCCGACTTCCTGAAGCTGATCCGCGAGAAGGCCAAGGATCTGCAGATCGACGCCGAGATGCTCAAGCGCCCGGTCAACGTCGGCTTCTCGGGCGGCGAGAAGAAGCGCAACGAGATCCTGCAGATGGCCGTGCTGGAGCCCAAGATGTGCGTGCTGGACGAGACCGACAGCGGCCTCGACGTGGACGCGATGAAGCTGGTCTCGGACGGGGTGAACGCCCTGCGCGACGCCGGCCGCGGCTTCCTCGTCATCACTCACTACCAGCGCCTTCTGAACCACATCCAGCCCGACGTGGTGCACATCATGTCTGACGGCCGGATCGTAAAGTCGGGCGGCCCCGAACTGGCCCTCGAGGTCGAGGAGAACGGCTACGCAGACATCCTGAACGAGGTGGCGTGATGGCCCGCGCAGACCTGATCGCCCGCCGGCAGGAGGCTGCGGCGACCCGTGCCGAGACGATGACCCTGCCCGAGGGGGCGGCCTGGGCGACCGAGGCCCGCGAGGCCGCGCGCGCCCGCCTGCTGAAGATGGGCCTGCCCACCCGCCGGGACGAATACTGGAAGTGGACCAATCCCGAGAGCCTGATCGCGGCCGAGGCGCCGACGGCGGCGGTCTTCGACGCCGACGAGGCGCCGATCTTCGACGAGATCGACCGGCTCAGGATCGTCTTCACCGATGGTGTCTTCGACGCCGAAGCCTCGGACCCGCTGGAGATGGCGGGGATCGAGATCGCGCGCCTGTCGGACGCCGCCCGCGCCGACATCCACTGGGCCCGCGACCTCTACGGCACGCTGGAAGCGCGCGGCCATGCATCGGTCGAGCGTCCCTTCGCCGCCTTCAACACCGCCTATGCCACGGACGGCGTGGTGATCCGGGTGACCGGCACCGCCGCCAGGCCGGTGAACCTGGTCTACCGGCACGCCTCGGACGGCTCCGACGTGATCCTGCACCACCTGGTGAAGGTCGAGGAGGGGGCCGAGCTGACCCTGCTGGAAACCGGCCCCGCCGCGGCGCGGTTCTCGGGCGGGCTCGAGGTCGAGGTCGCCGATGGCGCCACCTTCCGCCACGTCCGGACGCAAGGGCGCGACCACGAACGGCGCGAGGTCACCGGCGTGTTCGCCCGGCTCGGCACCGAGAGCACCTTCCAGTCCTTCACCCTGACCGCCAACGGCAAGCTGACCCGCAACGAGGTGGTGATCGAGCTGACCGGCGACGACGCCGTGGCCCATGTGGCGGGCGCGGCGCTGGGGGACGGCAAGGACTTCCACCACGACGACACCGTCTTCATCACCCATGACGCGGTGAACTGCGAAAGCCGTCAGGTCTTCAAGAAGGTCCTGCGTAACGGCGCGACCGGCATCTTCCAGGGCAAGATCCTGGTGAAGCAGGGCGCGCAGAAGACCGACGGCTACCAGATCAGCCAGTCGCTGCTGCTGGACGACGATGCCCAGTTCCTCGCCAAGCCGGAACTCGAGATCTACGCCGACGACGTGGCCTGTTCCCACGGCTCCACCTCCGGCGCGATCGACGAGGATGCCCTGTTCTACCTGCGCTCGCGCGGGGTGCCTCATAGGGAGGCGACGAACCTCCTGACCCTCGCCTTCGTGGCCGAGGCGCTGGAAGAGATCGACGACGAGGCCCTGGCCGAGGCGCTGCGCGACCGGCTGGCCGGCTGGCTGGAGCGGCACTCGAGCTGATGGCGGTCTCGACCGACATGGTGCGCACCTGGCGCGGGCCCCGGGCCGTGGTCCGGGGCCTGCTGGCCCAGGGCGTCCGCGAGGACAGGGCACTGGTCTATCTCATGGCCGGCCTCGTCATCGTCTTCGTCTCGCGCCTGCCCGCCCTGCAGCGCGAGGCGGTGCTGGAGGGCGGCGTGTTCCAGCGGGACGCGACCTATGCCTTCTTCGGCCTCGTCATCCTGGCGCCGCTGATCTTCTACGTACTCGCCGAGATGGGGCGCCTGCTGGCGCGGCTCGCCGGTCTGAAGCCAAGCAGTTACCAGGGCCGGCTGGCCCTCTTCTGGGCCTGGCTCGCCGCCTCGCCGGCCTCGCTCCTCTACGGGCTGCTGGTCGGCTTCAACGGGGTGAACGAACCGGGCACGCAGGTCGTCGGCGCGCTCTGGCTGGCGGCGGTCTTCTGGTTCTGGGTCCAGGGCCTGCGCGAGGCGGGGCAGGGCACATGAGTCAGGCTGCCTCCCTTCCGCCACTCGGCCCGCTGGTCTGGACCAGCCTGACCCGGCCCGCCGAGGCGGCCCGGACGGTCCGTGAGATCCAACTGCCGCGCGACGTTCTGTGGACCGCCTTGGGCCTGGTGGCGATCCTCGGCGTGCTCGGCACCTATGCGCTGGCCGGTCTCGTCGGTGCGGATCCCGCCGCCGCGCCGCAGTCGCCCGCGCTGCCGTTCTCCTTCACCCCGATCACGCTGGCGATGACCGCCTTCGCGCTGATGGTGGCGATGGTCTTTGTCCTGCACTTCGCCGGCCAGAGCATCGGCGGAACCGGCACCTTCCCCGAGACACTGACCACGGTCGCCTGGACGCAAGGCGTCTTCCTCGTCCTGGACACCGCGGTGATCGGCGTCTTCGTCCTTGCCCCGCCTCTGGGTGCGCTCCTGCGCCTCGTGGCGCTCGGTCTCATGCTGTGGTGTTTCCTGCACTTCGTCGCTGCGCTGCACCGTTTTCCGTCGCTCGGGCGGGCCGCGCTCTGCATCGCTCTCGCGGTCGGCGGGGTGCTCTTCGGCCTTGCCGTGATCCTCGCGATCATCTCCGCACTCGTATTCGCCTTCGGAGGCCTCACATGACCTACGACCTGAACGCCATCCGTGCCGATTTCCCGATCCTCTCGCGCGAGGTGAACGGCAAGCCGCTGGTCTACCTCGACAACGGCGCCTCGGCGCAGAAGCCGCAGGCGGTGATCGACGCGATCACGCGCGCCTATTCGATGGAATACTCCAACGTCCACCGCGGCCTGCACACCCTCAGCACCATCGCGACCGAAAATTACGAGGCCGTGCGCGGCAAGATCGCCCGCTTCCTCGGCGCCGCCTCCGAGGACGAGATCGTGATGAACTCGGGCACCACCGAGGGGATCAACATGGTCGCCTACGGCTGGGCCATGCCGCGGATGGAGGCGGGGGACGAGATCGTCCTCTCCGTCATGGAGCATCACGCCAACATCGTCCCCTGGCACTTCCTGCGCGAGCGGCAGGGCGTGGTGCTCAAATGGGTGGAGCCGGACGCCAACGGTGACCTGCCCCCCGAGAAGGTGCTGGAGGCCGTGGGTCCGAAGACCAAGCTGATCGCCGTCACACATCTCAGCAACGTGCTCGGCACGGTCGTCGACGTGAAGGCGATCTGCGACGGAGCCCGCGAGAGGGGCGTGCCGGTGCTGGTCGACGGCAGCCAGGCCGCGGTCCACATGCCGGTGAACGTCGCCGACATCGGCTGCGATTTCTACGCCATCACCGGGCACAAGCTCTACGGGCCGAGCGGCTCGGGCGCGATCTACGTCCGTCGGGACCGCTATGCCGAGATGCGCCCCTTCCTCGGCGGCGGCGACATGATCCGCGAGGTTTCCCGCGACGTCGTCACCTGGAACGACCCGCCGATGAAGTTCGAGGCGGGCACGCCCGGAATCGTCCAGTTGATCGGCCTCGGCGCCGCGCTGGACTACATGGACGGGCTCGGGATGGAGGCGATTGCCGCCCACGAGCGGTCCTTGCGGGACTACGCCCGGCAACGGCTCGACGGGCTCAACTGGCTGAACGTGCAGGGCACGTCGGCGGGCAAGGCGGCGATCTTCTCCTTCACGCTCGACGGCGCCGCCCATGCCCACGACGTCTCGACCATCCTCGACAAGCGGGGCGTCGCCGTGCGCGCGGGGCATCATTGCGCGCAGCCCCTGATGGAGCATCTCGGGGTGACGGCGACCTGCCGGGCGTCCTTCGGGCTCTACAACACCGAGGCCGAGGTCGACGTGCTCGTGGACGCGCTGGAACTCTGCCACGAGCTCTTCGGATAGACGCCGGCGGCTTCCGAAATCGGCGTTGCACGGGGGGGCAGGGGCCGCTATAGACCCCGCACGACGGACCCATAGCTCAGCTGGATAGAGCGCTGCCCTCCGAAGGCAGAGGCCAGAGGTTCGAATCCTCTTGGGTCCGCCACTTCACCCCTCTTGCCAGCCAGGTCGATCAGCTTTTGCCCCGCGCCGGGCGGATGTGTCTGGTGCGTGATGGCACACACGAAAAAGGCCCCGCGCGGGGGCCAGTTTCGACAGCGGTCCGGAGGCCGTGTGGCCTCAGCCGCCCCAGCTGCGGACCGGGCCGCAGTCCATGTGCACGAAGTTCGACCCCGAGTAGGAGCCGACCCCGCCGGCGCGGCAGGAGGCGGCGGCGCGGGCCATCTGGCCGACCGACCGCGACGACAGCCGCAGGTCCGCGGCCTGTCCGCGCATGTGCAGGGAATTCCGGGCCACGCCCGAGGACTGGCTCCGCAGCATCGCGTTGGTCGCGGGAGAGCGGTAGCCGGAGAGAAGCATGTAGGGTTCCGACACGCCCAACAGGTTGTGCGAGGCGGCCATGATGTCGATGGTCCGCGTGTCCACGGTCATCTGCTCGCCATTGCGCCAGTCGCGCATGAAAAGGGTGATCTCGCGGAGGGCCTCGCCGATGTACTGGCCTTCGATCCAGTAGATGGTGTCGATCCTCTCGCCGGTCCGGCCGGAATACATCTTGATCCGCCGGATGTCGCCGCCGCCGCGCAGGAAGCCGGCCGCGTTGGAGTAGGAGGGGGCTGCGGTTACCGCGGTGGCCGCGAAGGCGGCCAGCAGACCGCGCCGGGTCATGCTCGAAGAGCTGGAGGAATCGTTTGTCATGTCAGCGCCTGTCCCGTCGCTATTGTCGGCCCGCTCGTTGACGCGCCTCTGCCATCTTATCCCCAGATGCACCCTTTCTATGCCACACGACGAATCCTCTGCCAACCGGCGATACCGGGACTGGTCCCAAGAAATGGCAAATTGGCGAGATTTTGCGCAGTCGCGGGATGGAGGGGAACCGTGGCGCTTCGGCAACAGCGGCCGCACCTGCGCCGGCATGGCCGCAAGGCAACAGGTTTCCGGGGGTTTCCCCGACTGTCCTTTTTGTGAATGGACCTTTACCTTTGGGCCACAAATCGTTGTTCGTGAATATATCTTGTTGCCCCTTCGGAGACCCCCCGGATGACCGCTGAACCCAAGACCGGACCGCTGCGCCAGGCGCGCCTCATTCCTGCCCTCGTGGCAGCGCTGGTGTTGGGGTGGGTCCAACCGGGGCCGGCCGCGGCGCAGGTGACCGCCTACAGGCAGGCCGTTGCGGAGGCTGTCGCAGAGGATGCGGACCTGGCCGCCTTCTACCGGTCCCGCGGGTTCGAGGGGATCTGGTCGCGTCCCGAGGACGCGCCGCGCCGGGCCGCGCTGATGACCGCCCTCGACGGGGCGGCCGCCCATGGCCTTGCTCCGGCCCGCTACGACGTCGCCGGCCTGCGCGCCCGCCTGCAGGCCGCCACCACCCCGGCGGAGCAGGCCGCGATGGAGGTCGAGCTGTCGCGCCTGTTCCTGCAGTATGCCCGCGACGTTCAGACCGGCATGCTGGAGCCGGGCCGCGTCGTCTCGGCGATCAAGCGCGAGGTGCCCTACCGCGACCGGCTCGAGACGATCACCGCGTTCGCCGCCGCCGACCCGGCCGGCTTCCTGATGGACCTGCCGCCGGACTCGCCCGAATACGCCCGCCTGATGCGCGCCAAGATGCAGCTTGAGGCGCAGATCGCCCGCGGCGGATGGGGCGCGCCGGTCCGCGCGACGCTGGAGCCCGGCGCGACCGGCCCCGAGGTCGTGGCCCTGCGGAACCGTCTCATCGCGATGGGATTGATGGAACGCACCGCCACCGCCACCTACGACGCCCGGCTCGAGGCCGCCGTCCGCCGGTTCCAGGAGGCCAACGGCCTCGAGGAGGACGGCGTGCTGGGCGAGGGCACCCTGGCCGAGCTGAACCGCGACATTGCCGAGCGCCTGCAATCGGTGCTGGTGGCGATGGAGCGCGAACGCTGGCTGAACATGGACCTCGGCGACCGGCACATCCTGGTGAACCTGACCGACTTCCACGCCCGCATCGTCGACGACGGCTCCGTCACCTTCGAGACGCGCTCGGTCATCGGCGCCACCGCCAGCGACCGGCAGAGCCCCGAGTTCTCGGACGAGATGGACCACATGGTCATCAACCCCAGCTGGTACGTCCCGCGGTCGATCATCGTGAACGAATACCTGCCGGGCCTGCGCCGGAACCCCTCCGCCCACGGACACATGCAGATCACCGACAGCCGGGGCCGGGTGGTCAACCGGGGCGCCGCCAACTTCGCCTCCTATTCGGCGAGCAGCTTTCCGTTTGCCATGCGCCAGCCGCCGGGGCCGAACAACGCCCTCGGCCGGGTCAAGTTCATGTTTCCGAACCGTTACAACATTTACC
>JAMWZF010000519.1 GCA_024304875.1 Paracoccaceae bacterium | reverse complement strand
GCCAGCAGCAGGGCGGTCCCCGCGGCGGCGCCGGTCTCGGCCAGCTGCTCGGCGTCGCCGCCGGTGTTGACCCTGTAGCCCGGCGGCAGGTCGAGCGCGTCCATCGCCGCCTGCACCTGGGGCATGACCTCGCCCAGGGTCGTGGCGCCGAGGTTGGCCGTGACCGAGACCTGGCGGGCAAGGTCGAGGCGGTTGATCTCCGAGGGGCCGACGTCGTTCACGATCTCGGCGACCTGATCGAGTCGGACCGTGGCCCCGTCGGCGCGCACGATCGGCAGGGCGCGCAGCACCTCGATGTCGTTGCGCACCTCCCGGGGCAGCTGGACGTTGACGGCGAAGTTGCGCCCGTCCGGCGCGGTCCAGTCGGTCACCTCCTCGCCGCCCAGCATCGGGCGCAGGGTGGCGGCGATCTGGCTCATCCCGATGCCGAGGTCGCTGGCCGCGTCGCGATCGACCTCGACGCTGAGGACCGGCTGCGCGTCGGCGAGGGAGGAGGAGACGTCCTCCAGACCCTCTATGCCGCTCATGCTCTCGGCCAGTTCGGCCGACAGGCGGGTCAGCACGTCGATGTCCTGGCCGTAGAGGTTCACCACCACCGGCGCCGCGACGGCACCGAGGCCGCCGGCCGCGCCGACGACCACCTCGATCCCGGGTATCGTCGCCAGCGCCTCGCGCACGGGCAGGGTCATGTCGGTCGGCGTGCGGGTCCGTTCGGACGGCCCCGACATCTCGGCGATGATCGTCCCGGCGTTCGTGCCCGCCGCCGAGGTGCCGGCGTTCACCGTGGCGTAGGTTCCGATCACCTCGGGGAAGGACCGCAGGACCCGGTCGACCTGTTGCAGCTTGGACGTCGTGTAGTCGAGCGACGAGCCGGAAGGCGTCGTGACCTCCACCTGGAATTCGCTGGTGTCGGCGGCGGGGACGAACTCCACCCCCACCAGAGGCACGATGAAGAAGCTGCCGACAAAGGCGGCGAAGGCCCCGGCGAGCGTGGTCTTGCGGTGCCTCAGCGCCCAACGGAGGATGCCGCGATAGCGCCGCCCGACCCAGGAGAAGAACCGGTCGAACTGCGCCACCAGCCGCCCCAGAGGCCCGCGCTTGGCGTCCGGCTCGGCCGACGGATCGTACCAGACCGAGGACATCATCGGGTCGAGCGTGAAGGCCACGAACATCGAGATCAGCACCGCGACCGAGACGGTCACCCCGAACTGCAGGAAGAACCGGCCGATGATGCCTTCCATGAAGGCCACCGGCAGGAAGACCGCGACGATGGAGAGGGTCGTGGCCAGCACGGCCAGGCCGATCTCGTTGGTCCCGTCGAGCGCGGCCTGCCGGTGCGACTTGCCCATGTGCAGGTGCCGCATGATGTTCTCGCGCACCACGATGGCGTCGTCGATCAGCAGGCCCACGGCGAGGGACAGCGCCAGCAGGGTCATCATGTTGAGCGTGAAGCCAAGAACCCAAAGCGCCGTCATCGTCCCGATGACCGAGATCGGCAGGGTCAGCCCCGTGATGACGGTGGACCGCCAGGAATTGAGGAACAGGAAGACGATCACGGTGGCGAGGGCGGCGCCTTCGACCAGCATGTTCTGCACGCCGTGGTAGCTCTCCTCCACCGGGATCGCGTTGTCCCGGACGATGTCGAGCGAGACGCCCTCGGGCAGGTCCTCGGCTTCCAGATCGGCGACGGCCTCGCGGATGTCCTCGGCCACGGCGACGGTATTGGCGCCCTGGGTCTTGACGATGTCCACGGCCAGGGCGCGCTGCCCGTCGAGCAGGGCGAGGGAATTCACCTCGGCCTCGCCTTCCTCGATCCGGGCGACGTCGCCCAGCCGGACGGGCTGGCCGCCCCGGCGGGCGACGATGATGTCGAGAAAGTCGCTCACCTCCTCGATCCGGCCCGAGACCTGAAGCGACTGGGTCTGGCGGCCCTGCTCGACAGAGCCGGCGGGAAGGTCCTGGTTGTCCGCGCGCAGGGCCGCCGTCACCTCGCCCACGCCGACCCCGAAGGCGGTCATCCGGTCGGGGTCCAGCAGGATC
>JAMWZF010000518.1 GCA_024304875.1 Paracoccaceae bacterium | reverse complement strand
GTGGCGGATCATACTCAGCTTGGGCGTGGCCGGGGCCGGCGTCGCCGCCTTCATCGCTCTCGGGCTGCCGCTGCCCTGGCTGCTCGGCCCGATGTTCGCCTGCCTTGTCGCGGCCCTCGCCGGACTGCGGCTGAGGGCCGAGCCGACCGTTTCGGGCGTGATGCGCACCATCCTCGGTGTCGCCGTCGGCACCTCGATCACCCCGGCCCTGTTCCAGACCCTGCCGGCGATGTGGCCGAGCCTCGCGATGATGCCGCTGCTCGTCGTCGCCATCGGTGCGGTCGGCTACCCCTTCTTCCGCCGCGTCTTCGGCTTCGACCACGCCACGGCGTTCTACGGAGCGATGCCGGGAGGGCTTCAGGACATGCTGCTCTTCGGCGAGGAGGCAGGGGGCGACGTGCGGGCGCTGTCGCTGATCCACGCGACGCGGGTGCTGATCATCGTCACGCTCCTTCCCTTCGGCTTCGCCTACATGATGGACCTCGACCTGACGGGCGCGCCCGGTGCCGCGGTCCGGGACGTGCCCCGGGATGAACTGGCGATCATGGCGGCGGCGGCGCTCGTCGGCTGGAAACTGGCCGAGCGGATCGGCCTCTTCGGGGCCTCGATCCTCGGCCCGCTGTTCCTAACTGCCGCGCTGAGCCTCGCCGGCATCCTCCACAACCGCCCGCCCGCCGCGGCGATCCAGGCGGCCCAGTTCTTCATCGGCCTCGCGGTAGGCGTGAAATACTCCGGGATCACCTGGCGCGAGCTGCGGATCGATGTCGGCGCCGGGGTCGGCTACACGGTGCTGATCTTCCTCGTCTCGCTGGCCTTCGCCGAACTCGCCATCGGACTGGGTGTCATCCCCACGACAGAGGCGATCCTCGCCTTCTCGCCCGGCGGGCAGGCGGAAATGGCGATCCTGGCCATCGTCGCGGGGGCCGACGTCGGCGTGGTGGTCGCCCATCATCTCATCCGGCTCGTCTTCGTCATCACTGCCGCGCCGCTGGTCGGGGCCTGGGCGAGAGGGCGAGGCGGGGCCTAACCCGCCCCCGGGTGGTCGGGACGGGTCCCGACCTGTCGCCCTGGCCCAGCCCGCCGCCGCCGCCGCCGGCAGCCTGCAACGCCGGGTCCGCAGGTCACTCGATCTCGACCCGCTGGCGCAGGGTTCCGGTGGCGCGGTCGAAGACCAGGATGACGTCGCTTTCCGTCACCACCGCGATCCAGTCCGTGCCGAGGGTCACGGCGCGGGCCACTTCCCCGTCTGGCAGGGCGACGGTTTCGGGCAGGGGCGGGGGCGCGACACCGAAGCGGGTGACAAAGAGCACCACCAGCACTATGAACCCGGCGATCATCACCCCCGTCAGGGTCAGCACCATCGCCCTCAGCAGCTTCACGCTGGGCGGCAGGTCGGGGGTGTCATCCTCGGGGGCGTGCAATGGCCAGATCCATCCTGCGTTTCGAAATCGCGGAGAACCCGCCCGCCCGGCTTGATAAGGCATTGGCCCGCGACGTGCCAGAGGAGGCCGCCCTGTCGCGGTCCCGCCTGGCGAAGATGCTGGCGGAGGGCGCGGTGCGCGTGGACGGCGCGGTCGTCACCGACGGCAAGGGCCGGGTGTCCGAGGGCGCCGCGGTCGAGATCACCGTGGAGGAGGCCGCCGACTGGGACGTCGCGCCCGAGGCCATTCCCCTGACGGTGGTGCACGAGGACGCCGACCTGATCGTGGTGGACAAGCCTGCCGGCATGGTCGTGCATCCGGCGCCGGGCTCTCCGACCGGCACCCTGGTCAATGCCCTCCTGCACCACTTCGGCGGCGATCTCTCCGGCATCGGCGGCGAGAAGCGGCCCGGCATCGTGCACCGGATCGACAAGGACACCTCCGGCCTGCTGGTCGTCGCCAAGTCCGACAAGGCCCACCACGGCCTTGCGGCGCAGTTCCGCGACCATTCGGCCCACCGGTTGTACCTCGCCCTCGTCCACGGGGTGCCCGAGGTGGGCGACCCGCGGCTCCGCGGCACCCGCGGCGTCTCGGTCGAGGCAGGCGGGGTCATCAAGATCACCAGCGGCC
>JAMWZF010000517.1 GCA_024304875.1 Paracoccaceae bacterium | reverse complement strand
GCCCAGCTGGACGCGCGGCGCTACGCGGCCGAGGGATCGCCGGCCGACTGCGTGCTGGCCGGGCTCTACGACGTGCTGCCGGATGCCCGGCCGGACCTGGTGCTCTCGGGCGTGAACCGGGGGAACAACGCGGGCGAGAACGTGATGTATTCCGGCACCCTCGGCGGCGCGATGGAAGCGGCGATCCAGGGCGTGCCGGCGATCGCGCTCTCCCAGTTCTTCGGTCCCGCCAACGCCACGCTGGACGACCCCTTCGAGGCGGCGGCCGCCCACGGCGCAGCCACGGTCAGACGGCTGCTGGAGCACGCCCCCTGGGGCGGCGAGGGCTACCAGACCTTCTACAACGTCAACTTCCCGCCCTGCCCCGCGGCGGAGGTGAAGGGCATGACGTCCACCCGGCAGGGGCTCAGGCCCACCTGCCGCTTCGGCGTCGAGGCGCAGATCGCGCCCAACGGCCGGCGGTTCCTCTGGGCCAAGGGCGGCAAGCAGGACGAACCGACCGGGCCGGGCACGGACGTGCAGGCCAATATCGACGGCTGGATCAGCATCACCCCGATGCGCGCGGACCTCACCGCGCACGACCTCGTGGACAGGCTGGAGCAGGCCCTGGGATGAGCCTCGACCCCGCCGAGACAAAGATGCAGTTCCTCTTCCACCTGCGCTCGCGCGGGGTGACGGACGCACGGGTCCTGACGGCGATGGAACGGACCGACCGGGCGGGCTTCGTGACCGGCCTCTTCGCGGCCAAGGCCTACGACGACATGCCCCTGCCCATTTCCTGCGGACAGACGATCTCCCAGCCCTCGGTGGTCGGGCTGATGACCCAGGCGCTGGAAGTGTCGGACCGGGACAAGGTGCTCGAGGTCGGCACCGGGTCCGGCTACCAGGCCGCGATCCTGTCCCGCCTGGCCCGCCGGGTCTATACCGTCGACCGCTACAAGCGGCTGGTCGGCGAGGCGCGTGCGCGTTTCGAGGCGTTGGACCTGACCAACATCACGGCACTGACGGGCGACGGCTGCTTCGGCCTGCCCGAACAGGCGCCCTTCGATCGCATCCTCGTGACGGCCGCGGCCGAGGACCCGCCCGGCCCGCTCTTGGCTCAATTGCGTATTGGCGGTATCATGGTGCTGCCGGTCGGACAGTCCGACGCCGTGCAGAGCCTGATCCGGGTCCGGAAGGGCGAGGACGGCTACGACTACGAAGAGTTGCGGCCGGTCCGCTTCGTGCCCCTCGTCGAGGGTCTCGGACAGGACGGCTAGGCCGACCGGACCGGGCCCTCGAGGGTCCGCGACGGACATGGAAATGCAATGCGGAAAGGTCCGGACAACGGGGCCGCCGCGAGGACGAGGGCAGAGATGAAACATCGCGGATTGCTGATGGCGGGAGCGGGTCTTCTGGCGCTTGGCGCCTGCTCGGAACCCCTGGACCTGGACATGCGCGACCTCGGCAACGGGTTCGACACCTCGCAGGCGGTGCAAAGCGTGGCGCCGCGCCCGGCGCCCGACGATCGCGGGGTGATCTCCTACCCCACCTATCAGGTCGCCATCGCCCGCCGCGGGGACACCGTGACCACCGTCGCCTCGAGGCTCGGCATAGATCCCAACAACCTGGCCAGCTACAACGGCCTGACCGCGGGGACGCCCCTGCGCCGCGACGAGGTACTGGCCCTGCCAGGCCGCGTGTCCGAACCCAGCGGGACCGTCGGCGCCCCGGGCGGACTGCAATCGCCCGGTGTCAGCGTCACCGATCTGGCCTCCGACGCCATCGACCGCGCCGAGGCCGGTCAACCCGCCCCAGCCCCGGCCGCGGCGCCCGCCGCGCAAAGCGGCTTCGAGCCGATCCGCCACCGGGTCCAGCAGGGTGAGACGGTCTACACGATCTCGCGGAACTACGACATACCGGTGCGGTCGATCGCCGAATGGAACGGCCTCGGCCCCGACCTGTCGGTGCGCGAGGGGCAGTATCTGATGATCCCGATGTCCGCGCCGCAGGGACAGCGGGCCACGCCTGCCAGCGCCGAGGTGACCGGCCCCGGCACCGGCTCGGTCACGCC
>JAMWZF010000516.1 GCA_024304875.1 Paracoccaceae bacterium | reverse complement strand
TCAACATCCTCGGCCCGATGTACGGCACCTTCAATATGCCGAGCGATCTCAATGAGATACGCCGCCTGGTCGAGGGTATCGGGGCCGAGGTCAACATGGTCATGCCGCTCGGCGCGCACCTTGCCGAGATGCGCGGTCTGGTGAACGCGGACGTCAACATCGTCATGTACCGGGAGTTCGGGCGCGGGCTGGCCGAGGTGCTCGGAAAACCCTACCTTCAGGCCCCCGTAGGCCTTGATTCCACGACGAAATTCCTGCGCAAGCTGGGCGAGCTGACCGGCCTCGACCCCGAACCCTTCATCGAGCGCGAGAAGCATTCGACGCTGAAGCCGCTCTGGGATCTCTGGCGCTCGGTCACGCAGGATTTCTACGCCACGGCCAAGTTCGGCATCGTCGCCGGAGAGACCTACGCGCGGGGCATCCGCAAGTATCTCGAGGGCGACCTCGGCTTCCCCTGCGCCTTCGCGGTTGCCCGCGTGCCGGGGGCCAAGACCAACAATGTCGAGGTCAGGTCCTTGATCGCGCAGGAAAATCCCCTGCTGGTCCTGGGGTCGATCAACGAGAAGATGTACCTCGCCGAGCGCAAGGCCGGCCACGGGCCCGCGCCTTCGTTCATCCCCGCCAGCTTTCCCGGCTCGGCCATCCGGCGGGCCACGGGCACGCCCTTCATGGGCTACGCGGGCGCGGTCTACCTGCTTCAGGAAATCTGCAACGGCCTGTTCGACGCATTGTTCCAGATCCTGCCCCTCGGCACCGAGATGGACGCCGGCCAGGCCACGCCGACGCCCCTGCGCCGGGACATGCCCTGGGACGCCGAAGCCCAGCAATTGCTGGACGAACTCGTCGCGCGGCACCCGGTGCTGACCCGGATTTCCGCCGCCAAGGCCCTGCGGGACGCGGCCGAGACCGCCGCCCTCGCCGCCGGCGAGGTGCGCGTCGACCGCGCGACCGTCGCCACCCTCGATCAGACCTCGCAAGGAGAACTGAGATGACCGACATGACAACCCATGCCCCGGTGGCCCCGGTCCTGCGCGCCAGCCATCGGCGCAGCAATCCGCGGCAGGAATACCAGGTCTACTTCGCGCTGATCTTCGCCGTCGCGCTGCCGGGGGCCGCCCTCGGCTGGGCCCGCGATGCAGCGACCGGAGAGGCCGGCAAGGGACCCATCGCGCGGGCGCTCAGCCACGCGCACACGATCACGCCGCAGATCTTCCGCGCCTGACGCGCGCGAGGACCGGCACAACGGATTCGGCCCGGCAGCACGCCGGCCGATGACCAGGGCAGGGGATGAGCCCCTGTCGTAACCCGGCCGCGGGGGTCGCGCGGCGTCAGAGATGATTTTCGAAAGGAAACCTCATGGCTGACAAATCGGACCTGTCCTTCACAGGTCTCACTGACGAGCAAGCGCAGGAGCTGCACTCGGTGTATATGAGCGGGTTCACGATCTTCACGGCCGTCGCCGTGGTCGCTCATATCCTGACGTACATCAAACTGCCCTGGTTCGCCTGGTAGGGGGATTATCCATGTCGCAGTTCTACAAGATCTGGATGATCTGGGACCCGCGCCGCGTCTTCGTGGCCCAGGGTGTCTTCCTCTTCCTGCTGGCGGTGATGATTCACCTCGTCCTGCTCAGCAACCCGGAAACGAACTGGCTCAACCGGGCCTTCGGAACCATGGAAGCGGCGGCCGCCGAGTGATCGGTCCCGTTCAAGGATAGCGCAGCGGGCGGGGCGTGCCCTCGCCCGCGGCAAACGAGACAAGACAACCGCGACAGCTCGGCCGCCACCCATTGACGGCCCGATGTCCGACAAGGAGTGAGACAATGGCTCAACTCACCTTCGAGAGAAAATACCGCGTCCGGGGTGGGACGCTGGTCGGCGGCGACCTGTTCGACTTCTGGGTGGGGCCTTTCTACGTCGGCTTCTTCGGGGTCACGACCCTCTTCTTCGCCGCCCTCGGCACGGCGCTCATCTTCTACGGAGCGAGCCAGGGCGATACCTGGAATCCCTGGCTGATCTCGATCACGCCGCCGCCGCTGGAGTACGGGCTCGGCT
>JAMWZF010000515.1 GCA_024304875.1 Paracoccaceae bacterium | reverse complement strand
GCCGGCGGGGTCCTGCCGGTGCTGAAGCACCTGCCGGGCTACGGGCGGGCGGCGGTGGACAGTCACCTCGACCTGGCCCGTGTCAGCGCCCCGCTGGACGAGCTGATCGCGCATGATTTCGCGCCCTTCACGGCGCTGAACGACCTGAAGATGGGCATGACCGCCCATATCGTGCTGGAGGCCGTCGACCCGGACCGGCCCGCCACCACCTCGCCCGCCGCCATGCGTGCGATCCGCGAGGAGATCGGCTTCGGCGGGCTCCTGATGACCGACGACATCTCGATGAAGGCCCTGTCGGGGCCGCTGACGGCGCGGGCCGAAGCCTCCTGGGCGGCCGGCTGCGACTTGGTCCTGCACTGCAACGGGGACCTTGCCGAGATGGAGGCGCTGGCCGGGATCGCCCCCGCGCTGGAGGGCGTGGCGGCCGCGCGGGCCGAGGCGGCCCTGGCCGAGCGGCGGCGCCCCGATCCGATTGACATTCCCGCCGCCCTTGCAGAGTTTGAGGGCCTTCTGAGCCAGCCCTGAGGCGCTTTTCGCGATGACCGAGACCGGCACCGACCCCGAGGTGACCTCGCTGTCCGACCGGCTCGCCGCCGAGGCGCTGATCGTGGACGTGGACGGCTACGAGGGGCCGCTGGACGTGCTGCTGGCGCTGTCGCGCACGCAGAAGGTGGACCTGCGCCAGATCTCGATCCTTGCCCTGGCGCAGCAGTACCTGGCCTTCGTCGAGAAGGCGCGGGAGCTTCGGATCGAACTTGCTGCCGATTACCTCGTCATGGCGGCCTGGCTGGCGTTCCTCAAGTCGCGCCTGCTGCTGCCGCCGGACCCCAGCGAGGAGGGGCCTTCGGGCGAGGAACTGGCGGCGCACCTGGCCTTCCAGCTGGAGCGGCTGGAGGCGATGCGCGAGGCGTCCGCCCGGCTGATGGCGCGGGACCAGAAGGGGCGGGATTTCTTCGTGCGGGGCATTTCCGAGGACGTCACGGCGGTGCGCCGGACGACCTGGACCGCGACGCTGCTGGACCTCATGCAGGCCTATGCCCGCGTGCGGACCAAGGACGAATTCCGGCCCTATGCGCTCGACCGCGAAAAGCTGATGACGATGGAGCAGGCCCTCGACCGGCTGCGGCACCTGATCGGTTTTGCGGGCGAGTGGACCGACATCCTGTCCTACCTGCCCGAGGGCTGGGGCGGCGATCCGCAGATGCGCCGGTCGGCCACGGCCTCGACCTTCGCGGCCTCGCTGGAGCTGGTGAAGGAGGGCCGGGCCAGCATCCGCCAGTCGGGCACATTCGCGCCCATCCACATCCGGAGGCGGGATGGCTGAGGACCAGGACAGGACCGAGGAGCCGGTGAACGAGAGCCTCTTCGAGGCGCCGCCCATGGGCGAGCAGGAGCGCATGGTGGAGGCCATCCTCTTCGCCAGCGCCGAGCCCGTCTCGATCCGCGAGATGGCGGGAAGGATGCCGCATGGGTCCGAGCCGGCGGAGGCGGTGGCGAACCTGCGCCGCCGCTACGAGGGGCGGGGCGTGAACGTCGTGCGCGTCGGCGAGGCCTGGGCGATCCGCACCGCGCCGGACCTCGGCTTCCTGATGAAGAAGGAGGTGGTGGAGACGCGCAAGCTCTCCCGCGCCGCGATCGAGACACTTGCCATCGTCGCCTATCACCAGCCCGTCACCCGCGCCGAGATCGAGGAGATCCGCGGCGTGTCGGTGTCGCGCGGGACCATCGACCAGCTGCTCGAACTGGAATGGATCCGCCTCGGCCGGCGCAAGATGACGCCGGGCCGGCCGGTGACCTTCATCGTGACGCCTGCCTTCCTCGACCACTTCGGGCTGGAGACCGCGCGCGACCTGCCGGGCCTCAAGGACCTGCGCGCCGCCGGCCTTCTCGACAACCGCCCGCCGCCGGGAGAGGGCGAGCCGGAGGAGGACGATCGCCAGGAGGAGATGTTCGGCGCGGCCCCGCCGGAGCCGGACGAGGCGCCAGAAGAATGACACAATCGGCTCCTAGCCGTCTGGAGAACGGGCCCGCGTGCCCGAGCGTGTCAGTCAGAGCAGACCCAGAGAGG
>JAMWZF010000514.1 GCA_024304875.1 Paracoccaceae bacterium | reverse complement strand
CCTTTCGGGGCGGGCGGGCCTCGAAGGTCTCGGCCTTGCCGCCGCCGGGCTTGCCGCCCGGTTTGCCGCCCTTGCGGCCCTTCTTGCCGCCGCCGGCAGGCTTGCCGCCGCCCTTGGCGTCCTGTCCGCGCCGGCCCTGCCCCTGCGGGCGCCCGCGGCCTTCGCGGCGGGCCGGGGCCCAGGTGAATGTGTAGAAGACCTCCATCTCGGGCGCCTCGCCCTCGGCGGTGGCGGGATCGGCGTCCGGCGCGGTCGTCTCGGCGGCGATCTCGGCGCCCTCGGGCACCGGGGTGATTGCCTGGTCCTCCTGCGACAGCTCGGGCGTGGCCGTGACATCGGCACTCGCGGCCTCGTCGGCGACGGGGTCGGCGGCGCCCTCGGGCGACATCTCCACCGCCTCGCCCGGATGCTCGGGGTCGATGACCACATCCGCCGGGTTCGCCTCCTCCAGCGCCTCGGCGGGGGTCTCCACCGGGGCCTGCCGGCTGGCGTCGGGGGCGGCCTTGACCTTCTCGCGCTCGCCCTTCTCGGCCTTGTAGCCGAGACCCTCCATCAGCTTGGCGAACTGGTCGAGGGTCATGCCGGTGATCGACAGCATGTCGGGGTTCGCCTCGAAGCCGCCGCGGCTGTCCTTGTCGCGGATCATGTCGGCGAGGCGTTCCAGCATGTCGATGCGGATCGCCCGCTCGCCCGCGGCGCGGTAGCCGGACATGGCGTAGGTGCCGTCCGGCAGGCCGTCAATGGTCGGCACGGTGACGAGGCCCGGTGGCGGCGCCTCGGGGAACTCGTCGAGGCCCTTGGAGATCGACCACAGCACCAGCCGCAGCCGGGTCGGCGCGGGTTTCAGCAGCAGCGGCATGAAGATGGTGAACTGGCCGAAGCGGAGGCCATGCTTGCGCAGGGCGCCGCGGGCGTCCTGGTCCAGCGCCTTGACGTCCTGGGCCACCTCCGACCGCGGGATGATGCCGAAGCCTTCGACCATGCGGTAGGCAAAGCCCTTGGCGAGGCCCGACAGTTCCTCGTCGTCGCGCAGCTTCAGCAGGGGCTCCATCGTCGCCGCGATCTTGCGGTCGATGAAGTGCTGGAGGCGGCGCTTGACCTTCTCGGCGACCTCGGTGCCGGCTTCCTCGTCCACGAAGGCCTGGACCTCGGGCTTCAGCGGGTCGGGGCCGGCAGTCAGCTTGCCCACAGCCTTGTCGCCCCACATGAGGCCACCCTGCTCGGTGAAGTCGATCTCGGGATCGGGGGCGTTGTAGAACCGGTCGGCCCGCAGACTGAAATGCGGCGCCAAAGCCGCCAGCGCGGCAGAGCGCAGGGTCTTGGCCTGCTCGGGGCTGGCGGACTCGTCCTGGCGGAACCGGAACCCGTCCAGCCGTCCCACGTATTGTCCCTCGACGGTCACTTCGCCGGTGTCGGTAACTTCGGCCACCAAGGCCTCCTTCTGTCCGAGCCGGCGAAGCAGCACGCTGGTCCGCCGGTCCACAAATCTCTGCATCAGTGCGCCATGGAGCGCATCTGACAAACGGTCTTCTACCGCGCGGGTTTCATCGCGCCAATGACTTTCGTCCGCGACCCAGCCCTTGCGCTGGGCCACATAGGTCCATGTGCGGATATATGCCAGCCGCTTGGAGAGGGTGTCGATGTCGCCCTCGGTCCGGTCCAGCCGGGTCACCTGCGCCGCGATCCAGTCGAAGGCGATGCGCCCGTGCTGGTGCAGGTCCGAGTAGATCCGGGTGAGGAGCGCGGCGTGTTCCGTCGGGCTGATGCCGCGGAAATCGGGGATGCGGCAGACGTCCCAGAGCAGGCGGACCGAGGGGCCGTCCGAGGCCCGGGCGCGGACCTCGGCATCGGTCGACAGGGTCTTCAGCGCGATCAGGTCGTCGCTGTCGCGCACCCGCGTCAGCCAGTCGTGGTCGGTCCGCTGCTCGAGCGAGCGTATCAGCACGTCGACCGATCCGAACCGCAGGTCCGCGTTACGCCATTGCAGCTTCTTCACCGGTCGGAAGCGGTGTTCGGTGATTGCGGCCGCCACCTCCTCGTGCAGCGGCTCGGCCTCGCCCGTGACGCCGAAGGTGCCGTCGTTCTTGTGCCGCCC
>JAMWZF010000513.1 GCA_024304875.1 Paracoccaceae bacterium | reverse complement strand
GGCCGAGGTCGGCGACGATGGCGGCGCGGTCGGCCTCGGTCGCGTTGTCCGGCAGCAGAAGGGCCACCGGATCGCCGATCGTCCGACCCATGAGGAAGATCACGGCGCTCATCACGATGAGCGCCGCGAGGGATTCGATCAGCCGGACCCCGATCAGGCGGATCATGTCGTCCGCCCGCCGGGGCCGGTTCCGGTCAGCCGTTTACTCCGCACGGCCCACCGCGTCGAAGTTGTAGACGTAGGAGGTGGTGATCTCCCAGTCGCTGACCGCAGGGCCGACGCCGTAGGGCTCGTTCGCCAGCACCATGAAGACGGCCGCCGCGTCGTCGCGCAGGTACTGGCCGATCTCGGTGATGAGCGCATCGCGGGCAGCCGGGTCGGTCTCCACGTTCAGCTCCTCGATCATGCCTTCCAGCTCTTCCGAGGTGTAGGCGGCGAAGAGCGACTGGTCGGTGAAGCCCGCCTCGATCCCGTTGGCCGGGTTGGCGAAGGGAAAGCCGCGGTGGGTCCAGACGTAGTCGAGGTTCTGCCCCTCGGTCCATTCTGACCGCAGCGACGGCCAGTCCACCGGCTCGATGGTGACGTCGAGGCCGATGTCCGCCCAGTAGAGCGCCACCGCCTCGGCCATCAGTGGCAGCTCGGCGCCGGGCGTGGTGGTAAAGGTCTTCAGCGTGATCGGGAAGCCGTCCGCGTAGCCTGCCTCGGCGAGCAGCTCCTGCGCGCGGGCGGGGTCGTAGGGATAGGGCTCCACGCTCGCCCATTCCCGCACGGGGGTGTCGCCGTTGGCCACGGTGCCCTCGCCGGCGAAAAGCTCGTCGATGATGGTCTGCTTGTCGACGGCGTAGTTCATCGCCTGCCGGACGCGCACGTCCGACCAGGGGTTATCCGCGTTGTAGCGGGCCGGGTCGGTCTGGACCATGCCGCCAAGGCGGATGACCGGGGACCAGGACTGCTCGGCGCTGACGATGTCGATGCCGGCGTCGCGCAGGCCCGGGATGGAGTCGAAGCTGACCGGCGCGATGTCGGCCTCGCCGGTGCGCAGCATGGCGACGCGGGCGGCCTCCTCGGGGACCAGCTGGAAGGTCACCGTCGCGAACTCCGGGCTGGCGCGCCAGTGGCCGCCCTCCAGGTCGTCCCGCAGGGTCATGGTGATCGAGGACCCCTCCTCCTGGCTCTCCAGCACGTAGGGGCCGGTGCCGACGGGGGCGGCGGTGGCCTCATTCTCGCCAAGGCTCTCGACGTAGGACTTGCTGACGATGCCCAGCTGCTGGCTCTCGCCGAAGTAGCCGGCGTCCAGCATGAAGTCGGGGGCGGAGAGGTTGACGACGACCGTCCTGTCGTCCGGCGTCTCGACGCTCTCGATGATGCGGCGCATGGTCGAGGCGGGGCCGGCGCGGCTGTCCTCCCCGATCAGGCGCTCGATGGAATAGGCCACGTCCTCTGCGGTGACATCGCCGTGGCCGCCGGAAAAGGGCACGCCCTCGCGGATGGTGAAGGTCCAGGTCTTGCCGTCCTCGCTCATCTCCCAGCTTTCGGCGAGGCCGGGCACGGCGTTCCCCTCGTCGTCGAGGTAGACGAGGTATTCGTAGACCAGGTCGAGGTAGGTCTTGCGCTGGCCCGACCCGGCCCAGGGCGTCATCGTCTGGTCCGAGAAGGTCGGCAGCGCGATGGTCAGGTTGCCCTCTTGCGCGGACGCGGGGGCGGTCATGGCGATGAGCGCCAGCATGGAAGCGCCGGACAGCGCGGCGCGCAGGTATCCCGTCGTGTGAATCATGGTTGTCCTCCCTGTCGCGGCAGGCACGCCGCTGGTCAAAATTGTTAACTTGCTGAACTTCATTGTCAACAATCTTGACGGAGGGGCGCTGCATCCCGAAAGTCGGGAAAACGGAGGCCCGATGCAGGACCACAGCGATACCATCGACCTCGGCGCGGTGCTGAAAGACCGGCTGCTGTCGGGCGACTACGCGCCGGGGCAGCGGCTGACCGAGATGGACCTCGCCGCCGAGTTCGGCCTCGGCCGGGGCCGCGTGCGCGAGGCGCTGCGCACCCTCGTCGGCGAAGGGTACCTGGCGTTCGAGGCCAACCGCGGCGTGGTCGTG
>JAMWZF010000512.1 GCA_024304875.1 Paracoccaceae bacterium | reverse complement strand
GCGGCCCGCAGGAACGTATCCCCGCCGGTCCGGTCGTCGTCTCGTCGCACCGTTCTGCCGCACCCCGAAAAACACCATTCACCCTTGGTAAGGCGTAGCGGCTGGGCCCGGATTGTCCAGCGAAAACATACCCAAAAGGATAGGTCAGGCGGTCAGGCCGGAGGGTTCGTCAAGCCCGTTCGCCCGGCAGCAGGCGGTGACAGTATTGGCCAGGAGACAGGCAATGGTCATGGGTCCGACGCCGCCGGGAACGGGGGTGATGGCGCCGGCGACGTCGGCCGCGCTGTCGAAGTCGACGTCGCCGACGAGGCGGGTCTTGTCGCCCTCCGCGGGAATCCTGTTGATCCCGACGTCGATGACCGTGGCGCCCGGCTTGATCCAGTCGCCGGGCACCATCTGGGGGCGGCCGACGGCGGCGACCACAATATCTGCTCTTCTGACGACCTCCGCCAGGTCTTTCGTCCGGCTGTGGGCGATGGTCACCGTGCAGCTGTCGCCGAGGAGGAGCGAAGCCATCGGCTTGCCGACGATGTTGGACCGGCCGATGACGACGGCGTCGAGGCCGGACAGGCTTCCGTGGTGATCGCGCAGCATCATCAGGCAGCCGAGAGGGGTGCAGGGGACCATGGCCTTCTGGCCCGTGCCGAGAAGGCCCACGTTGGAAATGTGAAAGCCGTCCACATCCTTGGCCGGGTCGATGGCGTTGATCACAAGATCCTCATCGAGATGCCCGGGCAGCGGAAGTTGCACGAGAATTCCGTGGACGGCGGGGTCCTCGTTGAGCTGCCTGACCAGCGCCAGCAGCTCCGCCTCGGAGGTGTCCGCATCAAGCCGATGTTCGAAAGAGGCCATTCCGACCTCGACCGTCTGCTTGCCCTTGGACCGGACGTAGACCTGGCTGGCCGGGTCCTCGCCCACCAGGACGACCGCCAGGCCGGGGGTGATCCCGTGCTCTTCCTTGAGGCGGGCGACGTGAGTGGCGACCTCGCCGCGGATGCGGGCGGCGAAGGCCTTGCCGTCGAGGATGGTGGCGGTCATGGGCAGGCTCCTTGGATCAGGCGCGGATGTGTCAGGTGTGAACCACCGGCGGGCCGGAATGTGAAGGGTGTGAACCGCCCGCCCGGCGGGATGTGCGAGGTGTGAACCCGCGATGTCCCGCCGGACCCGGCATCAGAACAGCCCCTCGATCTCGCCGGCGTCGTTGAGACGGATCGTCTCGGAGGCCGGCACCCGCGGCAGGCCGGGCATGGTCATGATCTCGCCGCAGATCACCACGACGAAGCCGGCCCCGGCCGACAGGCGCACCTCGCGGACCGGGACCGAGTGGCCGGTCGGCGCGCCGCGGCGGGAGGGGTCGGTGGTGAAGGAATACTGCGTCTTGGCCATGCAGACCGGCAGGTGCCCGTAGCCGGCGGCTTCCCAGTCCTTGAGCTGGCCGCGGATGCTGGCGTCGGCCAGCACCTCGTCGGCGCGGTAGATGCGCCGGGCGACGGTCTCGATCTTGTCGAACAGGCCCATCTCGTCGGCGTAGAGGGGCGCGAACTGGCTGGAGCCGCTGTCGGCGATCTCGGCCACGCGGGTGGCGAGCGCCTCGGTCCCCTCCGAGCCCTTGGCCCAGTGCTTGCAGAGGATCGCCTCGGACCCCTGGCCCCTGACGTAGTCCTTGACGGCCTGCACCTCGGCCTCGGTGTCGGTGACGAAATGGTTGATCGCGACGACCACCGGCACGCCGAAGGATTTCACATTCTCGATGTGGCGGCCCAGGTTCGCGCAGCCGGCGGCCACGGCCTTTACGTTTTCCGACCCTAGCGCGTCCTTGGCCACACCGCCGTTCATCTTCATTGCCCGCACCGTGGCGACCAGCACGACGCAGTCGGGCGCAAGACCGGCCTTGCGGCACTTGATGTTCATGAACTTCTCGGCCCCGAGATCGGCGCCGAATCCGGCCTCGGTCACGACGTAGTCGGCGCATCCCAGGGCCGTGGTGGTCGCGATGACCGAGTTGCAGCCGTGGGCGATGTTCGCGAAGGGCCCGCCGTGGACGAAGGCGGGGTTGTTCTCGAGCGTCTGGACGAGGTTCGGCTGCATCGCGTCCTTGAGCAGCACCGCCATGGCACCGTC
>JAMWZF010000511.1 GCA_024304875.1 Paracoccaceae bacterium | reverse complement strand
CCCAGCACCGCCCCGTCCCGCAGCACCCGGACCCGGCCCGCGCCCACGAGGGCGGCGTAGTCGTCGTCCATCGGTCCCGGACGGCGGCCGATCCGGGCGACGTAGGGCGCGTAGGCGGCCGCCACGATCGCGCGGATCGCGGGCAGGTCGGCGGCCCTGGCGGTGTCGATCACGAGGCTCATGGCGTCGTTTGTGCACGACGGGCTGCGACAATCTAGACCCGGCCCGATTGCCGCAGGTCGGACATCCCCCGTTGCCCCCTACCGCGCTCCTAAGTAAGACGGTTTCCAAAGCGGCGAGCCGACCGGACGAGAGTCGGCGGGCCGCGCTTTGAACAGCACCATCCCCAAGGGAGGCATCCATGGCCGCCGACGCCGCGACACACGCCCACGACCACGAGGACACCCGGGGATTCTTCACCCGCTGGTTCATGTCCACGAACCACAAGGACATCGGGATCCTCTACCTCTTCGTGGCGGGGTTCGTGGGCCTCCTTTCGGTCATGTTCACCGTCTACATGCGGATGGAGCTGATGCATCCCGGCGTGCAGTACATGTGCGCCGAAGGGGCCCGCTTCCTGCCCGCGGCAGCCGGCGAATGTACCCCGAACGGGCACCTGTGGAACGTGATGATCACCTACCACGGCGTGCTGATGATGTTCTTCGTCGTCATCCCGGCCCTGTTCGGCGGGTTCGGCAACTACTTCATGCCCCTGCAGATCGGTGCGCCGGACATGGCGTTCCCGCGGATGAACAACCTGTCGTTCTGGATGTTCGTCGCCGGCGTCTGCCTCGGCATCGCCTCGATCCTGTCGCCCGGCGGCAACGGCCAGCTCGGCTCGGGCGTCGGCTGGGTGCTGTATCCGCCGCTGTCGACCCGCGAGGCGGGCATGTCGATGGACCTCGCGATCTTCGCGGTCCACGTCTCGGGCGCCTCGTCGATCCTCGGCGCGATCAACATGATCACCACCTTCCTGAACATGCGGACCCCGGGGATGACCCTGCACAAGGTGCCGCTGTTCAGCTGGTCGATCTTCGTCACCGCCTGGCTGATCCTGCTCGCCCTGCCCGTGCTGGCCGGCGCCATCACCATGCTGCTGATGGACCGCAATTTCGGCACCACCTTCTTCGACCCGGCGGGCGGCGGCGACCCGGTGCTCTACCAGCACATCCTGTGGTTCTTCGGCCATCCCGAGGTCTACATCATCATCGTGCCCGCCTTCGGGATCATCTCCCACGTGGTGGCGACCTTCTCCAAGAAGCCGATCTTCGGCTACCTTCCGATGGTCTACGCCATGGTGGCCATCGGCGCCCTCGGCTTCGTCGTCTGGGCGCACCACATGTACACCGTGGGCATGTCGCTGACGCAGCAGAGCTACTTCATGCTGGCCACCATGGTCATCGCGGTGCCGACCGGCGTGAAGATCTTCAGCTGGATCGCGACGATGTGGGGCGGCTCGGTGGAGTTCAAGACGCCGATGCTCTGGGCCTTCGGCTTCCTGTTCCTCTTCACCGTGGGCGGCGTGACCGGCATCGTCCTGTCCCAGGCCGGCGTCGACCGGGCCTATCACGACACCTACTACGTCGTGGCGCACTTCCACTACGTGATGAGCCTCGGCGCCGTCTTCGGCATCTTCGCGGGCATCTACTTCTACCTGCCCAAGATGGCGGGCCGGAAGATCCCCGAGTGGGCCGGCAAGCTGCACTTCTGGGCGATGTTCATCGGTGCGAACATCACCTTCTTCCCGCAGCACTTCCTCGGCCGTCAGGGCATGCCCCGGCGCTACATCGACTATCCCGAGGCCTATGCCCTGTGGAACTACGTCTCGTCGATCGGCGCCTTCCTGGCCTTCGCCTCCTTCGTCTTCTTCATCGTGATCCTGTTCAAGACGCTGCTGTCGCCGAAGAACGCGACCGAGCCGAACCCCTGGAACGAGTGGGCCGACACGCTGGAGTGGACCCTGCCCTCCCCGCCGCCGGAGCACACCTTCGAGACGCTGCCCAAGCAGTCGGAGTGGGACAAGCAGCACTCCCACTGACACCGGGCGACGACCGGTACCACGGACAACGGCCCCGGAGAGACCATCTCCGGGGCCGTTTCCTTTCGGACCCCGCCCCTCGGA
>JAMWZF010000510.1 GCA_024304875.1 Paracoccaceae bacterium | reverse complement strand
GTCGCCCCCGCATGCCCCATCCCGGCCACCCGCTGCACGAGGCGCTCTATCACTACTACTGCGCCTTCGACGCGCCCGGCGTGATCGCACGCTTCGCCGAGCCCGGGCTCGAGGGCCGGTCCGGCGCGCTCACCAACTTCATCGGCGTGCGGGTGCCGGTGCAGGTCTTCCCGCCGGTGCTGGAGGCGCTGGACGGCAGGGTCGAGGGTCCGCCCGACCCCGGCAACTGGCATGCGGACATCGCCGAATGGGCGGCGGCCTTGCACGCGGTGGAACAGGCCAGCGGCACCTTCCGCATCGTCGAACTGGGCTGCGGCTGGGGCTGCTGGCTGGTCAATACCGGCGTGGCGGCGCGCAAGCGGGGTCTGGCGGTCGCGTTGATCGGCGTCGAGGGCGATGCCGGCCACCTGGCCAATGCCCGCGCCACGCTGGCGCTGAACGGCTTCGAGGAAAAGGACAGCCGGCTGCATCACGGCATCGCCGCTCCCAGGCCGGGGCGCGCGATCTTTCCCGGCCCGCAGGCCGGGGCGGGCTGGGGCGGCGAGGCGGTGTTCGGCGCCGATGCCGCGGCGCTGGCCCGCGCGGCCGCCGACGCCGGTGTGCAGGTGCTCGAGTGCTACCCGCTCTCGGCGCTGTCGCAGGGGGCGATGATCGACCTGCTGCATATCGACATCCAGGGGGCCGAGGCGGATTTTGTCGCCGCCAACCTGCCGGACATGGACTCCCATGTGCACCGCGTGCTGATCGGCACCCACAGCCGCGCCATCGAGGGCCGGCTCGAGGCGCTGCTGCTCGGGGCGGGCTGGCGCATGGAGATGGACCGTCCCGCCATCGCACCGCTGCAGGACGGCCGCCCGGTCGTTCATATCGACGGTGTGCAGATGTGGGCCAATCCCCGGCTTGCATGATGGCACAGGACTTGGCACAGCCTGTCCAAGGCAACCCGAAGACCCCCCGCGGAGCCAGGCCATGACCCTTCCCGCCCCGGATGCGCAGATCCCGCCCGACCTGGTCGCCGCCTTCGGCATCTTCCTGGGCCGCCGGCCGAACCCGGCCAACGCCCCGCGCCATGAAAACCATTACGAGTTGAACCGCATCCTCGCCCGCTCGGCCGAGTTCCGCGCCTCGCCGCGCGCGGTCAAGACGCCGATCGGCTGGCCGCTGGCACAGGTCTTCGTGTCGAAACCCGCGAAGGTGATCTACTGCCCGATCGGCAAGAACGCCTGCACCTTCCTCAAGGCGGAGGTCGCCCGCACCGCGCAGCCCGCCTTCATGAACTACATGGCGCGCGACATCCATTTCATCACCGATCACGTGCGCACCGGGCTGCAGCTGTCGGACTATCCCGAGGCCGAGGCGCGCGCGCTGGCGACCGATCCCGCCTACCTGCGCTTCGCCGTGCTGCGCGACCCGTTCGACCGGCTGCTGTCGGCCTATATCGAGAAATTCGTTCTCGGCCGCACCGCGCCGGACAACATCCAGCACACCCGCTCGGTCGTGGCGCCGGTGCAGCGCGCCGCGGGGCTGGGACAGCCGGACCATGACCGCGGCATCAGCTTCCGGCAGTTCGTGTCGCATCTCGAAACCGCGGACCCCGCCAGGCTCGATCCGCATTGGCGGCCGCAGGCGCTCTACCTGGCCGGAATGGACTACGACCGGCTGTTCCGGATCGACGAACTCGACACCGTGATGGAGATGCTCGAGACGCGCTCGGGCCTGACACTGGGCCGCCAGGCGCGCAACGTGACCGGCTCGGGCAAGGGCACGCCGCGCCCCGGCGCCATGGACCTGCTGCCCGGCAAGATCGCCGGCACCCCCCGCATTGCCCGGGCATCGTTCCTCGATCACGGGATCGAGGCGGCGATCCACAGGGTCTATGCCGCGGATTTTACCCTCCTGGGCCAGAACTGAGGAGTGACGCGGATGCGCACCCTGCGATCATTGCTGCGCCCCGGGCGCAAGACCGTCCCCGGCCAGATCAGCCCCGAAGAGATCGACTTCGCCTTCCGGCTCCTGCTCGGGCGGCCACCAAGGCCCGAGACGCGCGCGCGGCTTCTGCAGGAGGGCGCAAGCCCCGAGGCGCTGCGCGCCATGCTGATGCGGTCGCCGGAATTCCAGCAGGTTCTGGCCC
>JAMWZF010000051.1 GCA_024304875.1 Paracoccaceae bacterium | reverse complement strand
CCCCAGGTGGCGACCGCGGGGGCCTACCTGCTCTACTACCGGGTCCTCGGCATGGCCGGGGCCGGGAACCTGATGCTGGTGACGCTCCTCGTCGCCCCCGTGGCCATCGTGCTCGGGGCATGGATCCGCGGCGAGGCGCTTGGCTGGAATGCCTACGCCGGCTTCGCGCTCCTCGCACTGGGACTTTTGATCCTCAACCGCGGGCAACGTGTCGGGGCCCCTCTGGCGCAGGCGCCCGCCGCCCGCTAATCGAGGGCGCATGTTGTACGACACCGCCTCCGACTGGCTTTCCGCTCCGCGCAAGCGCGTGCTGCTCTTCGCCATGTCGGGGCTGGGCAAGACCCATGTCTCCTCGCTCCTGCGCCGGCAGGGCGGCTGGTTCCACTACTCGATCGACTACCGCATCGGCACCCGCTACATGGGCGAATACATCGCCGACAACGCCAAGGCCGAGGCGATGAAGGTGCCCTTCCTGCGGAACCTGCTGATGTCCGACAGCATCCACATCGGCACCAATCTCAGCTTCGACAACCTCGCGCCCGTGTCGACCTACCTCGGCAAACCGGGGGACCCGGACAAGGGCGGCATGCCCATCGAGGAATACCGCCGCCGCCAGGCCCAGTTCCGCCGGGCCGAGATCGCGGCACTCGAGGACACGCCCTATTTCATCGACCGGGCCGAGGCCCTCTACGGCTACCCCCATTTCGTCTGCGACACGGGCGGGTCGATCTGCGAATGGGTGGACCCCGCGGACCCCGGCGACGCGCTGCTGACGCTCCTGTCACGGCACTGCCTGATGGTCTGGATCCGCGGCACCGAGGACCATACCGAGGAGCTGATCCGCCGGTTCGACGCGGCGCCGAAGCCGATGTCCTACCGGCCCGACTTCCTGGACCGCTGCTGGCGGGCCTACGTCGCCGAGACCGGGCTGGCCGAAGACGCGGTCGACCCCGACGCCTTCATCCGCTGGACCTACGCCAGCGCCCTCGCCCACCGCCAGCCGCTTTACGAGGAGATGGCGGCGCGCTGGGGCGTCACGGTGGATGCGGCCGACATCGCGCGGGTCCGGGACGACGCGGACTTCGCAGCGGTCGTCGCCGCGGCGCTGGACGGCCGTCAGGCCTAGCCGGGACAGCGGGCCTCGGCGAAGGCCCGAGCAGATCCCCGCAGCGAGAAGGTGGCGAGGAGATCGCCGCCCTGCACCACCTGCACGGAGGATCCCGCCTTCAGCGCCTCGATCAGCCGCTCCTGTCCGGCGATCGGGCTGCCGAGCGACCCGCCGTCGGGGGCGAAATTCACGCCGAAGGGCGCGCCGCCGTCGACGACGAAGAAGATCATCCAGGGGGCCGGCGCAGGCGGGGTGGAGAGGACGAACCGCTCTTCGAAGGCGCCGCCCGCAAGGCCGAGCCGCGCACCCCGGCTGTCGCAGAGCGTGTAGAGCGTGGCGGTCCCCGAGGGCACCCGCGCCATGGTGCCGTCGATCAGGCTGGTGACTGCGGTCCAGGCCTCGTCCACGGCGGGCGCCGGGGCCGGCGGCGCGGAGGCGTCGGACTGCTCCACCGCTTCCGAGAGTTCGGCGCAGACCTCGGCCACGCATTGCTGGTAGGCCGGGTTCTCCGCCGGGCCGAAGCGGTAGAGGCAGCCCCAGACGCACCGCTGGAGTTCGGCCTCCGGTCCCTCCATCTGGGCCGACGCCGCACCCGCGAGGATCGAGAGGACCAGCGCCGCTATACCCTGCCGACTCATGTTGTTCTCCGGATGCGTGCAGACGCGCAACGATGTCAGGTCCGGGCAGCGACGCAAGCGGGTTGTCGGGGTTGAGCCTGCCCGCGGGCCGCATTACTTCGGTGTCTCTTCATGCCGGAACCCGTCCCATGCCCATCAAGCTGCCCGCCACACTGCCCGCCTACGAGGTTCTGACCCGCGAAGGCGTGATGGTGATGGACGAGGACACGGCCGCGCGGCAGGACATCCGGCCCCTGCGGATCGCGCTGCTCAACCTGATGCCCAAGAAGATCGAGACCGAGGTCCAGTTCTCGCGCCTGATCGGGGCCACGCCCCTGCAGATCGAGCTGTCCCTGATCCGCATGTCCGAGCATCAGACCCGCAATACCGCCGCCGAGCACATGGAGGAGTTCTACCAGCCCTTCCAGGACGTGAAGGATCAGCGCTTCGACGGCCTGATCATCACCGGCGCCCCGATCGAGCATCTGCCCTTCGAGCAGGTGACCTACTGGGACGAGCTGACCGAGGTGATGGACTGGACCCAGACCAACGTCCATTCGACCTTCGGCGTCTGCTGGGGCGGCATGGCGATGATCCACCACTTCCACGGGGTGAAGAAGCATCTTCTGGACGCCAAGCTGTTCGGACTCTATCGGCACATGAACTTCGCCCCGGAAAGCCCCTACCTGCGCGGATTTTCCGACGACCTTGCCATGCCCGTGAGCCGCTGGACCGAAATGAAGCGGGACGAGATCGAGGCCGCCGGCCTGCCGATCCTGCTGCACTCGGACGAGGTCGGCCCGGCGCTGGTCGAGGACCCGGCCCACCGGGCGCTCTACGTCTTCAACCACTTCGAATACGACAGCGACACGCTGGGACAGGAATACGCCCGCGACCTTGCCTCCAACCAGGTGGAGGGCAAGGCGATCGCCCTGCCGGTGAACTACTTCCCCGGTGACGATCCCGCGAGGCGGGCGCCGAACCGGTGGCGGTCCCATGCGCATCTTCTATATGGCAACTGGATCAACCAGATATACCAGACGACGCCATACGATCTGTCGGCCATCGGACGCTGATGCAGGGGCAGACAAGCCCCGACCGAGGAAACCGCCCCCGCAATGTCCATCGCCCTGAAGATCGCCTGCCTCGTCCTCGGCGCCCTCGTCCTTGTCATCGGCGCGGCCTTCGTCGTCTCGGCCGGTCGCACCGCGAAGGCAGAGTCCGATTATCCGCCCGAAGGCCATTTCGTGAACGTGAACGGCACCCGCGTGCACGCGGTCGTGCAGGGCGAGGGACCGGACGTGGTGCTGATCCACGGCTCTTCCGGCTCGACCCGCGACTTCACGTTCCGCCTCGCTCCCGCCCTGGCCGACCGGTACCGCGTCATCACCTTCGACCGGCCGGGCCTCGGCTACACCGACCCGCTTCCTGGCGGCGGATCGATCGCCGAGCAGGCGGCGCTGCTTCAGGCGGCAGCGGCCGAGCTTGGCGCCGAACGGCCCATCGTCCTCGGCCAGTCCTATGGCGGTGCGGTGGCACTGGCCTGGGCGGTCACCCTGCCGGACCGCCTTTCGGCCGTCGTCCCCGTCTCCTCTCCCACCCAGCCCTGGGACGGACCTCTGCCCTGGCTCTACAAGGTCAACTCCAGCTGGTGGGCCCCGTTCACGGCGATCCCCCTCATCTCGGCCTTCACGCCGGAAAGCTACATCGCAAGCCAGCTGCGCGCCGTCTTCGCGCCGCAGGACATGACGGAGGGCTTCGACGAGTACATCGGCGCCGAACTGGTGATCCGGCGGGACTCCCTGCGCGCCAATGCCCTGCAGCGGGCCAGCCTCCTGGACGAGATCACCGAGATAAAGCCCCGCTACGACGAGATCGCGGTGCCGATCGAGCTGGTCCACGGCGACGCCGACGGCACCGTTCCCTTCGAGATCCACGCCGAGCCCTTCGCGCTTCAGGTGCCCGAGGCCAACGTCACCCGCCTGCCCGGCATCGGCCATCTGCCCCAGCACGTCGCCGCCGATGACGTGATTGCCGCGGTCGACCGGGCTGCAGCGCGGGCCGGATTGCGCTAGGGTCCCGCCCCGGCCCATAGTGGCGCACGACGGGACAGAAAGCCGAGCAAGCCCATGAAAGACCTGCCATTCGACGGCGCGATCAGCCGGTTCTTCGCCGAAGAGGCGCCCGAGGCCGTGCGCGAGGAGATCGAGAAGGCCGACAAGGGCGAGATCCTGGCGCTCGACTACCCCTACAAGGACCAGTGGGACAAGGACGACTACGAGGAGGCCCTCTACGCGGCCCAGGTCGAACTGGTGAAACTGCAAAGCCACGTGAAGGAAAGCGGCGAGCGCATTGTCGTGGTCTTCGAGGGGCGCGACGCCGCCGGCAAGGGCGGCACGATCAAGCGCTTCCGCGAGAACCTCAACCCCCGCTCCGCCCGCACCGTGGCCCTGTCCAAGCCGACCGAGACCGAGGCCGGCCAGTGGTATTTCCAGCGGTATATCGACCACCTGCCCTCGGCGGGCGAGATCGTCTTCTTCGACCGCTCCTGGTACAACCGGGGCGTTGTCGAGAAGGTCTTCGACTTCTGCACCGACGACCAGCGCGCCCATTGGTTCCGCCAGGTCGGCCCCTTCGAGGAGATGCTGGTGAACGAGGGCATCCGCCTGTTCAAGATCTGGCTCAACGTCGGGCGGGCGGCGCAGCTGAAACGGTTCTTGGACCGCGAAAGCGATCCTTTGAAGCAGTGGAAACTCTCCTGGATCGACGTCGAGGGGCTGAAACGCTGGGACGCCTACTCCCAGGCCATCGGAGAAACGCTGAGCCTGACCCATTCGCCCCACGCCCCCTGGACCATCGTGCGCTCGGACGACAAGCGGCGGGCGCGGGTGAACGCGATCCGCGCGGTGCTGACGGAACTCGACTACGCCAACAAGGACGCCGCCGCCCTGGGCGAGGTCGACGGACAGGTCTGCGGCGGTCCCGAACTCTGGCATGGCTAAACGCGGCTACCATCACGGAAACCTCAAGCAGGCGCTGGTCGAGGCCTCGCTGGAGCTGATCCGGGACAAGGGGCCCACGGGCTTTACCCTGTCAGAGGCAGCCAAGCAGGCGGGGGTCACGCCCGCGGCCGTCTACCGCCACTTCGACGGGCGCGAGGACCTGATCGCCGAGGTCGCGCTGCAGGGCTACCGCATCTTCGGCGACCTGATGGACTACGCCTTCCAGACCGGCCAGCCCTCCGCCCTGGCCTCCTTCGAGGCGACGGGCCGGGCCTACCTTGCCTTCGCGCGCAAGTACCCCGGCCACTACGTCGCGATGTTCGAAAGCGGCATCTCGACCCAGCGGACGCCCGAGCTGCACGACGCCGCGACGCGTGCGATGGCAGTGCTGGAGACCGCCGCCGAGGCCCTCGCGGCCCATATCCCCGAGGGCAAGCGCCCGCCGCCTCAGATGTTCTCGGCTCATATCTGGGCGATGTCCCACGGCGTGGTCGAACTCTTCGCCCGCGGCAGCCCCGGCACCAAGTCCCCCTTCCCGCCCGAGGACCTGCTCGAGACCGGGATCGGCGTCTATCTCCGGGGCCTTGGCCTCGTCGCGCCCGACAGCTAGGGTCGCGCCATGGACGGAACCCTCGCAGCGATCTACGTCGGCCTCGCGCTTCTCGACATGGGCGTGAACGACTGCCCGGCAGGCTGTCTCGCCCCGTCGGACCCGCCGGCCCGCGCCTGGGTCCAGGGTGGCGCGGTGGAGTTCCAGGGCGACCGCATCGGCGAGGAAATCCACATCGGCTACGATTTCGGCACCGCCCGCGGGCCGTTCCAGCCGACCTTCGGCCTGTCCGTCACCGACGCCGGGGCCAGCTGGGCCGGGATCGGGGTGAAAAGCCGCTACGAGATCGGCGGCGGCTGGTTCGCCGAAGGCTCCCTGATGCCCGGCTACTACGACGCCGGTGACGGCCCCGACCTCGGCGGCACCCTGCAGTTCCGATCGGCCCTCGGGGTTGGCTACGACTTCGGCCGGGGCGGCAGCCTGTCGGTGCATTACGATCACCGCTCGAACGCCGATATCGAAAGCACCAACCCCGGGCTCGAGACCATCGCGGTGCGCTACTCCGTCACCTTCGACTGACCTGCGGGCGGGTCGAGACCCGCCTCACACGAGAAGACCCGAAGCGGTCCTGCCCGGACTTTCACGCCGGACTGGGGCGCTGCCCCAGACCCCGAGGTATTTCGGGCGAAAAGAGGCGGCAGGGGCGCGCTCTTCCCGTCTCTTTTCGCCTCAAATACCTCGGGGTGAGGCCGCAGGCCGAGGGGCGGAGCCCCTTACCGCTTGCCCCCTGGAACGCCACACAGAGAGGTGAGGTGAGGCTCCGACACACCCACTCTTCAGGGCGCCAGGCAGACCAGCGCCCGTTCGTCCCAGGCAACGCGGGTCTTGGCACCGACTTCCAGCACCGGGCGACCGATGAGATTCTTCATCGAGATCGTCAGCGGCTTCTCCACCCCCGCGATTCGCACATCGTAGTAGGTCATGTCGCCGTAGTAGACGACCTCGTCCACCACGCCCTCGGTCACCCGGCGGTCCGTCGTCTCGCCCTCGAAGAGGATCGCCAGGGTCTCGGGCCGGATGCCGACGACGCAGGGCTTTCCGTGCAGTTCGGCCTTGATCTGGTCGGCGGGGACCAGGGCCTTGCCGAGACCCGCGACCTCGACCTCGACTCCGCTCTGGTAGTGGCTGATCCGTTTCGGTTCGGGCTTGGCGAGGCCCACCTGGCTGCGCAGGCGATTGAGGAACCCCTGCTGAGCCACCTCGATTGGCGCGGGCTTGGTCGGGGCCGCGGCGGCGCGGTTGACGTGCGATCCGGCCTTGCCCTCGAGGAAGTTCATCAGCCCGATGAAGCCCGCGACCTGCCGGTCCTTGGGCCGGCGGTAGAGTACCTCGGGTTCGTCCATCTGCACGATGCGCCCCTCGAACATCACGGCGATCCGGTCGGACATGACCAGCGCCTCCTCCTGGTCGTGGGTGACGAGGATGAAGGTGATCCCGACCTCGCGCTGCAGCTTGATCAGCTCCACCTGCATCTGCTCGCGCATCTTCTTGTCGAGGGCGGAGAGCGGCTCGTCCAGCAGCAGGACCTTGGGTTTCAGGATCAGCGCCCGCGCGAGGGCCACCCGCTGGCGCTGGCCGCCGGACAGCGCATGGGCCGCCCGGCCGCCGTAGCCGCCAAGGCCCACCATCTCGAGCGCCTCGGCGATCAGCTTGTCCTTCTCGGACTTCAAGCGCTTGTCCTTGCGCAGGCCGAAGCCGACATTCTCGGCCACCGAAAGATGGGGAAAGATCGCATAGGACTGGAACACCATGTTCGTCGGCCGGTGGTTCGCCGGGACCCGCTTCATCGACTTGCCGTCGATGTGCAGGGTGCCGTCCGTCACCTCCTCGAACCCCGCGATGGTGCGCAGGAGCGTGGTCTTGCCGCAGCCGGAGGGGCCGAGCAACGAAAAGAACTCCCCCTGCCGGATCGTCAGGTCGATGTCGCGCAGGGCGTGGTAGTCGCCATAGTACTTGTTGACCCCCTTGAGGGTGATCAGGTCGGTCACAGGAACCCTCCGGTATCCTTGAGGCCGGCCCGGGCGAGGCCCCGGCGGCGGAAATATTCGGCGATGACGAGCAGGCAGATCGACAGCGTCACCAGGATCGTCCCCAGCGCCATGACGGCGGGCAGCTGGGCCGGAAAGCGCAGCATCCCCCAGATGTAGACCGGCATGGTCGGGTTCGCCCCCGACAGGAAGAAAGCGATGATGAATTCGTCGAGGCTGATCGTGAAGGAGATCAGCAGGGACGAGATGATCCCCGGCACCACCAGCGGCAGCGTCACCTTGCGGAACGCGCCCCACCGTGTCTCGCCCAGGTCCATCGCCGCCTCTTCCATCGAGGGGTCGAGGTTGCCGAAGGCGCCGTTCAGGATGGCGATCGAGAAGGGCATGCAGATCAGCGTATGCGCCGCGATGATCGTCCAGTTCGACAGGCCGAGGCCGAGGACCTGCACGAAGACGATCAGGAGCGAGACGGCCACGATGATCTCGGGCAGCACCAGCGGCAGCATGATGAAGGACAGCATAGGCCCCTTCAGCGGCCACTTGTGCCGTGCCCCCGCCCGCGCCGCGCAGATGCCGAGGACGGTGGCGAAGATGGCCGAGCAGACGGCGATCATCAGGGAATTGCCGACCGCGTCGTGCAGGGCCGACAGCGTCCAGAGCTCGGCGAACCAGCGGGTCGAGAAGCCCTGCAGCGGGAAGGCGATGATCTGTCCGTCGTTGAAGGCGAAGACCGGCAGCAGCAGGATCGGCGCATAGAGAAAGATCAGGTAGGCGATGGCGTAGATGCGCAGCGGGTTCATCTGAGCCACCTGCGGTTCAGCCAGATGAAGGCCAGGCTGATCGCCGTGACCGAAGCCATGGCGAGGATCGCCAGCGCCGCGCCGAGGGGCGCATTGTTGAGGCGCAGGAACTGGGTCTGGATCATGGTGGCGATCATCGTGCCGCTCGGGCCGCCGACCAGTTCGGGCGTGACGTAGTCCCCGATGGTGGGGATGAAGACGATCAGCGTCGCCCCCACCACCCCCGGCATCGCCAGCGGCAGGGTCACGCGAAAGAAGGTGCGGATGCGCGTCTCGCCGAGGTCCTGGGAGGCCTCGAGCAGCGAGCGGTCGATCTTCTCCAGCGCGACGAAGATCGGCAGGATCGCGAAGGGCGCGAAGGCATGCGCCAGGGTGATGACCACCGCGTTGGCGTTGTAGAGGATGAAGGTCACCGGCTCGTCGATGATCCCCAGCCCCATGAGACCCGAGTTCACCACGCCGTTGAAGCCGAGGATCACCTTCCACAGGAACACCCGGATCAGGTAGCTGGTCCAGAACGGGATGGTGATGAGGAACAGCCAGATGCTCTTCTGGCTCGGCTTGACGTGGAAGCTGACGAAATAGGCGATCGGGAAGGCCAGGACGACCGTGACCACCGTCACCGAGAGCGCGATGATGACCGACCGCCCGAGCAGCGTGCGGTAGATCTGGCCCCCCAGAGCCTCTCGGTAGTTGTCCAGCGTGAACGTGGTGTCGATCGTGATGAAATCCTGTGTCCAGAAGGAGAACAGGATGATCGCGCCGATCGGCAGGGCGAGGAGAACGATGGCATAGGCGAAGGGAGCGGCGACAAGGGAAAGCCCGGCCTTGCTGTCCGCTGAGAGCCCTTGCTCGCCTGCCACGCCTGTCCCCCGTCCGTTCGGTCCGGGGTTTAGCTAGAGGCGATTGGCAGGGAAGTGCAACGGCAAATCCGGCGATCCGCGGCCCCCGCCGCCCGCAAAGCGGGCAGACGCCCGTTTCGCGGGCTCAGGTGGGCGACATCAGAGCCGACGCACGCCCGTCAGCGTCACGGTCCAGTCCTCGCCGCTGTGTCCGTGCCGGGCGACGGACTTCAGCCGACCCTCGATCGCCGTGCGCCCCTTGGCTATGACCTGGACGAGCTGGCCACTTCGGGTCCTGAGCGCGATGTCGGGGGGCAGGCCGGGGCCGAGATCCCAGGTGATCTTGTGAAAGACGAAGGCGACCTCTTTCTGGGGCTGCGCCGCGGTGCGAGGCGGCGGCTGAACGGTATGGGTCAGTTCGTGGCCGACGACCGGGCTTCCCGGCCGGACGACGCCGAAGGCCCCCGTGCCCTCGGTCATGGCCCGGGCCCTGCCGACAGTGGCATCCTGGAGCTTGATGGTGAAGTGGGCGGTCTCGTCGCCGGCCATCGCGTTCTTGGTCGGCCAGGAATTCATGAAATCGTACCGGGGGACATGATCGGGCATCGGCAACTCCTTGGTTTGAAATGACGCAAGGGTAACCCGCACGGCGCGCGCCGCCAAAGAAAAAGGGCGGCCCCGAAGGACCGCCCCCTGATGTTCGGCGAAAAGCGGCTCAGCGCTTGGAGAACTGGAAGCTCTTCCGGGCCTTGGCGCGGCCGTACTTCTTGCGCTCGACCACGCGGCTGTCGCGGGTGAGGAAGCCGGCGGCCTTGAGCGCGCCCCGCAGGGACGGATCGTAGAGCTGCAACGCCTTGGAGATGCCGTGCTTGACCGCGCCGGCCTGGCCGGAAAGGCCGCCGCCGGCGACGGTGCACATCACGTCGAACTGGCCGTCGACGCCGGCCACCTGGAAGGGCTGGCGCAGGATCATCTGCAGCACCGGACGGGCGAAGTAGACCTGCTGGTCCTTGCCGTTGACGGTGACCTTGCCGGAGCCCGGCTTGATCCAGACGCGGGCGACCGCGTCCTTGCGCTTGCCGGTGGCATAGGAGCGGCCGAGCTCGTCCCGGACGGGCTCGCGCGGGGCAAGCGTCTCGGTGCCCTGGACGGCGCCGATGTCGTCGGTGACGGCCTTGGCCAGCTCGTCGAGAGAGGTAACTTGTTCAGCCATCTGTATCAGGCCCCCGCATTCGTGCGCGTGTTCTTGGAGTTCATGGACTTCACGTCCAGGACTTCCGGTTTCTGGGCGTCCATGCCGTGCTCGGCGCCCGCGAAGACCCGCAGGTGGGTCATCTGGCGGCGCGACAGCCGGTTGTGCGGCAGCATCCGCTTGACCGCCTGCATGACGACCCGCTCGGGGTGATCGCCTTCGAGGATCTGGCCGGTGGTGCGGGACTTGATGCCGCCCGGGTGGCCGGTGTGCCAGTAGTTCGGCTTCATCCGCTTGTTGCCGGTCAGCTGGACCTTGTCGGCATTGATGACGATGACGTTGTCACCCATGTCCATGTGCGGCGTGAAGGTGGGTTTGTGCTTGCCACGCAGGCGCGCGGCGACGATCGAGGCAAGACGACCGAGGATCACGCCTTCGGCGTCGATCACGATCCACTTCTTGTCGATGTCCGCAGGGGTCGCGGTAAAGGTTTTCATGTGTCTGGTGCCCTTGAGGGGGAGGTATGTCGTTCGATGGGCGGTCTCTAATGAGCACCCGGGACGCGGTCAATAGGTTTTCGATCCGTAAAACCATCATATTTCAATGGCTTGCAATTACGGTATTATTTTACCCCACGCAGGACGGCCTTTCCGGGCCGCTTCCCTCCCCCTCAGACCCCGATCCGCTCGGGCGGGTTATCCAGAAGGCTCCGCAGGGTGAGCATCGCCGCCTCGAAGTCCTCGAGCCGCATCTGCGCATTCACCGCGATGCGCACCGCATGCGGCGTGTTGGCGTCCCGCGGCGCGAAATCCTCGGCCGAGCGGATGCGGATGCCCGCGCTCGCCGCTGCCTGGCAATAGGCCGATGCGCGCCAGCCGTCGGGCAGCATCAGCCAACCGAAGGGCACCTCGGGTCGCCAGACCAGGCCTCGCGGGCCAAGGACCTTGCCCATGCAGCCGATGTAGCGGGCCATCTCCTGCCCGATCGCCAGGTTGATCCGGCCAAGGTCGGGGTGAACCAGCAGCTTGGCGGTCAGGTCAGCCAGAGGCGTCGCGATGCCGAAGAACCCGTGTTCCGCCGCCCTGCGCAGGACCGGCGCCTGCCCCCGGGGCGCGATGACGAAGCCGATGCGCAGGGCCGGAGTGATCGTCTTGGAGACCGATGAAATGTACCAACCGATATCGGGTACAATCTTGCGATAGGTGGCCGCGCCGGACAAGCCCATCCTGTAACAATCGTCCTCGATGATCTGGACGCCAAGGCGCAGGCAGACCTCGGCGATGGCCCTGCGGCGGGGTTCCGGCGTGAATGTATTGGTCGGGTTCTGGACCTCGGGAGACGTACAAAGGAGCTGTGCTCCGCGGTTCCGGGCGATCTCTTCAAGAGCCTCGGGGATGATCCCCTCGCCGTCCATTGGCACCGTCACCACCTCGGCGCGCATCAGTTCGGCCGCGCGGCGGAAACCGGGATAGGCCAGCTCCTCGATCAGGACCACTGGGCGGGGGCCGGAAAGCACGCTCTGAAGCGCAAGGCAAATGCCGTTCTGCCCCCCGTGGGACAGGACCACGTCCTCCTGCCCGACCGGCCCGAGCGGCGTTCCGGCAAGCCAGCCGATCACCGCATCGCGGGCGGGTCGGAACGCGGCGCGGGACGGATAGTGCATCAGCCCCGACGGCGGATCCTCCGCCACCTCGGCCATGAGCCGCTTGATCAGCCCCGTCTGGCCCATGTTCGGCAGAGCCGGCGACACCAGCGTCGCCTCGCGGCCTTCCGAGCCATGCGGCGCCGAATCGATCTCGATCGGGTCCGGCTCCCGCACCGCCCGCGCTCCGGCGACGAAGGTGCCCCGCCCGACCGTCGCCTCGAGCACACCGGCATCGGTCAGGATCGAGTAGGCCCGCGCGACGGTGCCGGGAGTGATGCCCAGGGTATAGGCAAGGTCACGGACCGGCGGAACCTTCATCCCCGGCGGCAGGGCCCCCTGCTGCACCCCGTCCCGCAGGGCGGCGGCGAGGGCCTTGTACTTGGGCCCGTCGAAGGAGGACAGGTTCGGAGACCAATTTGTATCCATCACAATCTTTCTCGTGCGGCGGCCTTGGACGCATTGTATCACTCTAGCGTGGCAAACACGCCCTTTTGTGTCAATACAATTGAAAGGATTTCTCCATGGCACAGCACTCCGCACCCAGCGCACTCCAGTTCCTCGCGAACCGGCCGCTCACCCCGGCCTCCACGCTCGGTCTGCGCCTCGTGGTGCTGCTGGTGACATGGAGCGAGCGCCGGCGCACCCGCCGCGCCCTGGGATCGCTCGACGACCACATGCTCAAGGACATCGGCCTGACCCGCTGGATGGCCGAGACCGAGGCGACGCGCCCCTTCTGGGACGGCCCGGACCACTGGCGCCGTTAGGGCTGCCGCTTCGGCGGGATCGAATAGGTGAGCGTCGCCCGCGCCACCGGCTCGGTCCCGCCCTCCGACACCAGCCGCACGTCCACGACCGCCAGCGCCCGGCCCAGCTTCAGGATCTCGGCGCTGGCAAGCACGTCCGCACCGGCCGCCGGCTTGCGCATGAAGTCGATGGAACAATTGGTGGTCACCGCCAGCGCTTCGCGTCCCACCCGGCTCATCACCGCGACGTAGGCGGCCACGTCCGCCAGGGCGAACATCGCGGGGCCCGAGACCGTGCCGCCCGGGCGCAGGTGCTGATCGGCCACGTGCAGGCGCATGATCAGAGCCTCGGCATCCAGCCTTTGAATCGAGAACTGCCCGCGGATCTGCGGGAAAACCTCGTCGAGGAAGGGCGCCATCTCCGCCGCGCCGATCTTGATGTCCATCGCTTTCCTCCCCTGCCCGCGTCGCCTATCGTTGGCCCGGCAGAGACGGGAGGACAAGATGAGCATATTGGAGCGCAGCGACGCGGGCGGCATCGCCACGCTGACGATGAACGCGCCGGAGCGGCTGAACGCGCTGTCTGACGCGATGCTCGCCGCGCTGCAGCAAACGCTCGACACCCTGCGCGAGGACCGCAGCGTCAAATGCGTTATCCTCGCCGGAA